>JAYTAU010000744.1:0-6323 GCA_043737375.1 Planctomycetia bacterium | reverse complement strand
TCGATCACGTTCAATGGTGCGGGCACTTTGACCCTCCGCTCGACGGAAGGCATTGCCAACGGCCTTCTAGAACGACTTTATGATGGCGATTTTGGCGAAAACAGTCTCGACCCCATTAGTGCATCGAACCCCAATAGCTTAGTCAATCAAACCCCGGTTTTTAGCGGTACGCTAACCGGTCCGCTCAATTACGGCGGCAACGGTTTGAACGCGCGTTCCGGCCTTAACTCGCTCAATGACTCGGTCGGCGGCTTGTGGACCGGCAAGTTCAACGTCGGTGGAGCCAGTTCAGTTGCTGCGGGTGACGTTACGTTCGCCACTGCCAGCGATGACGGCAGCGTCGTTTGGATCGATTTGGACAATAATGGCACGTTCGAAGCAAATGAACTGATCGTTGACAACAATAACTTTCAAGGTACGACCCGCCGCGCGGGTTCAGTGAATCTGCTTGCCGGTAGCTATGACATCGCCATCGGTTTTTACGAAGGGGGCGGCGGTGAGTTCATTGAAGCCCGATTCGCACCGGGTGTGGGCGGAACGCCTCCCGCCGATCCTGCGGTTGTACCCGATGGCACCTATAATGGCTACACCGTCATCAACCCGGGCTCGCCGGCCCAGAACAACGTTTTTACGTCGTTCGGCGCAAACTCGATCAATCCTAATTTCAGCACGAATAACGTTACGCTCACTTCAAGCGGCACGATCGACGTTGAATCGCGGGTCAGCGGCTCTACCCTGCTCGGCTCCGTGACACTCAATTCCGGCGTCACGCTGACCAAGGTCGGCGGTAAGTTGTCATCCGCCGGCACAACGCTGTCCGGTGGCACTTCGACGATCAATACCTCGGGTGGAATTTATACGACGGGGCCGGTAACCGCCGCTGCCGGCGCAACCCTCGTCAAAGCGGGTTCCGGTGAGTTATCACTCAATACAATTGTCGGGACTAATCTGGCAGCCGGAACCGCAGTTACCGTGCAATCCGGTCGATTGACCGCTAGTGTCGGAGCGGCCGGTGATTCACTCGGCAATGCTACGGTTAACCTTAGCGGCGGCACTTTGGCCGTTCGCGGAGACGGCACCGCTGCCTTGGCCGGAGCGGGCATCGGCAATGTGGTCGGCAACTTTTACAACAGCGGAATTGTGTTTGATAACCTGCAACAGGCAGGACGCGTCGATCCGGCCGCATATGGTTGGTCGGCGTTTGCATCCGTCCCCAGTCTGGATGCGGCGCTCAATCCCCTGACACCAGCATTTGCCAACGTACCGATTAAAGTGCCATTGAATTTCCCTGGCCCCCCAACCGACCTTGGGGGCGGTGGAAACAACGATGAAGGCGGAAACATCTTCAATGAAAGCGGTATCGGCGTTGATCTTGGTAACGCAGCGACCACCAATTTTGCTGCAAAGTTCAATGGCCAGTTGAATGTCACCCAAGCGGGACTGACCAGTTTCAATATTGGCGCCAACGACGGCGCGGTGATGTTCTTGGATTTGGACACCGGCCCCGGAACCAATTGGGTCACAGTGGTCGATAACAACAGGTTCGAGGGCGGCAACTACCAAGAACGCGGCACCAATCAACAAGGCGCACCTGCCATCACGCAACTCGCAGCGCAAAATTTGGCTATCGGCCAGTATGATTTCATTGTCGGTTACTTCAATCACAACGATAATTCGGTGGACGGATTACCGAAAGACACCAATAACGAAGCAGGCATTGAAGTCCGTTGGACTCCGGCTGGCGGCGGTCAAAGCATCATCCCGATCGCAGGTTCAGCGCTGGCTCTCGGTAATAACGTTAATCTGTTGGAAAACTCGACGATCGACGCCACGGGAGCATTCACTGCTTCGTTCGGCGACCTTGGTCTCAATGCCGACCGCACGCTATCCCTGGTCGGCGGCCAAATCATATTCAACAACACCAACATCAATGCGAATGCCACGGTGAACTCGGGGGGTGGTTTCCGGCCTGGTCGTCTATCCGATGGAGCGGGCACCCGAACGTTTACCAAGACCGGTGCAGGCGGCATGCTGCTCGATAACAATACCAGCGACCTGAATGGTACGACGGTCAATCTAGCCGGTGGACTCACGACCGCCGCTGCCGCCAATTCATTCGGCACTGCCGGTGCCGTCGCCGTAAATCTGACGGGCGGTGACTTACGTGTCACACATGCCGACGCCCTGGCGGGCGGCAGCACGCCGTTTAACGTCGGTACGGGCCGATTCATCGACCTTGACGTAACGCAGAATACATCCGCTAGGATTAGCGTTCCAGCATTCGGTGCGCTGATCGGCCAGTTAAACAACCTCACGTACGGTCCTCCTGCTCCAGGCAATGTCACGCTTGGTCAGAACAGCATTCTGGCTCCTGACCCGGGTGTGACTAACGTTCCTACGCAAGCCAATCTCGCGGGTGCGCGACTGATTCTCGGTTTGACCGCCAACAATCAAACGGCGACCGTCGGCGGTGATATCGCCTCGGCTGATCCGGCGGATATCTATCGCGGTGTGGCGATCAGCTCGTTCACGCCAGCCGGAGACTTTAACGGCAACCTCAGTTCGCTCGCTGGCACTCCGTTGAACATTTTTCTAGTGCCTCCAGCGCCCCAACGAGGCGACATCGATTTCAAGCGATTTGATGATGGTGTTCAGCTCAATCCTGGCAATGGTACGGTCAATATCCGCGGCCAAGCTCGCTTGTTGGTTAGTGGTCCGTTGGGTGGAACCGCAACAACCATTAACCGCAACGGCAAGTTGCTAGATACTGATCCGGCCTTTCTCAATAATAACGATGTGATTATTGAGACCATTGACAATGGCGTAATCTCTGCCGCGCAAACCGTCAATGTTCGTTTTGGCGGTTTCAATGCTGCCGGTGGTGCTGGCGGCAGAGCAGCAGTCCAAGGGACTGTAAATATTCTAGAAGGCGGCACGTTAATCCTGGACGACGGCGGCCCCGATAATGCCTTGAGCGCAGGCACCTTCAATATCGCCGGTAGCGCCAACCCTGGCGGTCCGGGTGCTGTTTACATCAATCAGGGTAATGACAGCAACGTGTTCGGGAACGGAGCAGTATTTAATGCTCAGCCCGGCTTCTTGCTCGTGGTCGACGGTGAAGAGTTCAACGACGAAGCGAATTTCGCCACCTTGATGCCGTTGGCCGACGTGATCTTGGAACAGGATCGCAATACGTTTTCCACGGCTTTTGTTCTTGGCAACGGGCGTCGGCTCGCCACGACCGCCAACAACAGTGCTAATCTCGATAATTTTGGTACGGTTATCGCCGCTGATCCAACGCTGGCCTCGACAGTAGGGAGCAGGATTATTGTCTCAGCCAGCGAAGGTCGGGAATTGGATATCAACGGGTTGGTGGACGCCACGGGTGTGGATCTGCAAATCGGTGATGCGAATCCATTCACCACCACTCAGGGCAACGGCGGCAACGGTTTTGGTGAAATCCGAACTGCCCGAGTCGCCGTGGCTCAAACGGGCCGTGTCAAACTCAACGGAGCAAATGCGAAGAACATAATTCTAGACAGTGGTCGTCTCGACATCGAAGACAACGCAAATCCAACTATCACGGGCGATTTCATCGTCAATGAGGGAACGTTGTTCGCCGACGATGGCGGGAACATTATGGCCGCTCTCGAAGCGGGTAATTTCGGGCGTGCCGGAGCGGAGATTCGGCTCGGTAACGGTGGTGCCTTTGCGGCCGAGTTCGAACGAGGACCCGTCCGTATCGTTCCGCAAGCGATTCGCACTATCGAGGCCGGTATCTCGCACATCGTCCTCGATCAAGGGGACGGCGGCGGCGACGCCGACGTTCACTTCAACAACATTACGCTGGCGGCCGGGTCGACGATCGACCTGGGTGTGAACGGCGGCGATACGATCTTGCGAGCCACGGTGAATGCCTCGGCCGGCGGCGGTGCCATCGAGAACAACGCCGACGACAACGACATCCTGGTGACGGTCAACGCTCCAGCTCAACCGATCATGTTCACCGGCAGCCGACAGACCCGACTGGCGGCTCCTGTGGTCGCTTCTGCCATCAACGTCGGCAGCGGTCTGACGCGTAGCGGCCGGCTCAAGGTTCAAGATGGGGCGAACATCGCTGCGACTCCGATCAACGTCAGTTCGTTCAGCGAGCTGACCTTCGATCCGGGCAATGCCAACACGGTGACGTACAACGCCGCCTTGAGTAATAGCGGTAATCTTCGCGTGCAGAGCGGCACCCTGGATTTGGGCGTGGCTAACCTAGCTGGAACGGTCGTTGGCCCGACGACGATCGTCGGACGCTTGCAACATAGTGTGTTGCGAGGAAACGAGAATGAAAACGAAGCCAATCGACGGGTTGATCTACAACTTGGGCCGACCGCCGCGACCACGCCGAACAATGAAGGGACTTTCGGTGTCGGCAAGTTCGGTCAGACCGACTCGACCCATGTTTACACCGGCCAGTTCTTCGATGCCGATGGTATCGTGGCTTTTGCCGAACACTTCGACGACTTCGTGCAGTTGAAGATCGACACCAACAATAACGGTGTCTTCGAAGCGAACGAGTTTGTGCTGGACAATACCCAGTGGGATCTTGCCACCACCAGCGATGGTGATGTGGGGACTGCCGGGGTTCAACCGTTGAATATCGGAGCGGGTGATGCCGGTTGGCATGCGTTCGAATTGCGGCTCGGTCAAGGTGGTGGCGGAGTGGGTGCTCCTGGCAACCAAGGTGGTGTTGATTGGACGCTCGGTACGTTTGGAGTCGGTTTCAATCCCAATCCCGCGGCAACAATCGTCAATGCAACCCAGCAATCGAATTATCAAGAACTACTGGATAACGGCTCCGGCAACTTGTTTCGCACTGTCGCCAACCCTGGCGGCGGCGACATCTTTGTCGAGGGGGGCGCGGTCCTGAAGTTGGGTAGCTTCACCGGACACGATTCGTTGACGCTCGACGGCGACGGGGCCAACTTGACCTTGCTCAATGCTGCTAGCAATATGCTGCAACAGACAATCGTCGACGGTCAAAGTACGATCGACAATATCGCCGGTGGCAGCATTTCCACTGGAACGCTGTCGACGAGTAATAATGCCGTGTTAACGAAGCTTGGCGGCGGTGTGCTGAATATTACGGGCGCTCAAGCGCACGGCACGAACACTCGCCTGACGGTCACTGCCGGTACGGCCAACATCAATACCGATGTCGGTTCGGCTGCGGCTAGTAACACCACAGTGGATGCCAATAGCACGACGAACTTCGGTTCGACGCAGCACTTGGCCGCGTTGAACGTCGGTGCGGGTGCCACGGCAACCTTGACTGCGGGCGGTAACAAAGTACTTGTCACTAACAGTCTGACAATCGCTGGCGGAGCAACTCCGACGGGGACGCTTGACCTGACAAATAATGATATGATTGTTAGGACTGGTACGCTCGCTAGCGTTCAGGCAAGCATTGTCAGCGGAGCTAATTTTAGCTCAGGTTACTGGGATGGGACGGGCATCAATAGCAATGCGGCCGCAAATGATCCTAGCACGCGAACTGCATTAGGATACGCAAGTAATGCAGAGTTAGGGCTAACTGATTTCGGCGGAATCGCCTTATCCGGAAGCGAGATTTTGGTCAAGTACACCTATTATGGTGACAGTGATTTGACAGGGGTGGTCGATGGCGATGACTTCGTGAACTTCCTATTTGGTTTTCAGAACCCAGGAAACAACACTTGGCTCTATGGCGATTATGATTTCAGCGGAGTTGTCGATGGCGACGACTTTGTGCTGTTTCTCGATTCCTTTCAGAATCAAGGTGCACCGCTTGAATCCGGTGTTGGTGTCGCAGCCGTACCAGAGCCCGGCAGCGTAACCCTATTGGGCATAGGTGGCTTGTTCGTACTCGCCGGTTTCCGTCGTCGCTTGAAGGCTTGGTTTGTTAAATAATTATCGCTCGGTGGGCTGTGTTGGCCTCCAGAAATACCAAATCGCAGACTTTTTGCACAAATTTTAGGAAGGAACACTTTATGTTTCACCGTTGGAGCGGTTTCATTGTCGGATTGTTTGTAACAAGCTTCGTGTTAGTGAACGTTGCCGAATCCGCGATTATTACCTTGGACTTGCGGATAGCTGGGGGCGGTAAGGCCCGACAAGTAGGCGGTGCAGGTGAGGTTGTGAACCTTGAATTGTATGCCCTCGTGCAGAACTTGGACGGTATTCGCGCCAACGATGGTTTTCAATTAGCGCATGGTGGTGTGCGAAGTACCGAAGCTGCCATAGGAATTTTGGGTAACCTGAGTGCCATGAATATTAATCCCACCGGGTCGCCAACC
>JAYTAU010000743.1:0-15446 GCA_043737375.1 Planctomycetia bacterium | reverse complement strand
TCAACAAGACACAATCGGCCGTGCGGCTCACGCATTACGAAAGCGGCATCGTCGTGCAATGCCAAGATGAAAAAAGCCAGCATAAAAACTTCGCCAGCGCGCTGCGCGTGTTGAAAACACGTCTGTATGAACATACCCGGCAGATCGAGCAGCAGAAGCGCTCGGACGAACGCAAGTCGCTGGTCGGCAGCGGTGATCGCAGCCAGCGCATCCGCACGTACAACTTTCCCGACAACCGCATCACCGACCATCGCATCAACCTGACGCTGTACAAACTCGATAGCATTATCTCGGGTAATTTAGCCCCCGTCACCGAAGCACTGATCGATTACGCGCGGCGCGAACAACGCGAGAGTATGGGCGTGGCAGAGTAAGTTTTTTGTAGGACGGAATTCATTCCGACTTGATTGAATGTAGAACGGAATTTATTCCGTTCGCGTTGTGCAGTGGTGCATGAATGCTCGTCGACAAAAAGAAAGCCGGAATGAATTCCGGCCTACACAAAGCCGGAATAAATTCCGGCCTACATTAAAAACCGGAATGAATTCCGGTCTACGAGCAATGGCCGAAGATTGGACGATCGGGCGGCTGCTGACCTGGACCACCGACTATCTCAAGCAGCACGGCGCGGAGTCGCCGCGATTGGATGCCGAAGTGTTGTTGGCCAACGCGCGCGGCTGCCAACGGATTGCGCTCTATACCGCGTTTGATGAGTCGGCAGAAGAATCGCTGCGCAACAAGTTTCGTGCATTGGTCAAGCGTCGCGCCGAAGGCACGCCGGTCGCGTATCTCGTCGGGCAGCGCGAGTTTTATTCTTTGCAGTTCGAGGTCACGCCCGATGTGTTGATTCCTCGGCCCGAGACCGAACATCTGGTCGTGCGGCTGCTCGACATTGCCAAAGAGTTGCAAAAGTCCGGTTCGTTACCGCTGACGATCTGCGACGTCGGCACCGGCAGCGGAATCATTGCCGTAGTCGCGGCCAAGCATTTACCCACGGTGCGGGTCACAGCCGTCGATATCAGCCCAGCAGCGCTCGCTGTCGCGCAGCAAAACGCCGCGACGCACAAAGTACACGATCGCATTCAATGGATCGAAAGCGATCTGCTGTCGGCTCTTCCCGCGGACGCACGATTCGACATCATCGCCAGCAACCCGCCCTATATCAGCCGGCCCGAATACGAACAGTTGCATCAGACGGTTCGTGACTATGAACCGCGAGGGGCATTGATCGGCGGAGAGCAGGGGACCGAAATTATTGCTCGCCTGATTCCGCAGGCTGCTGCACGCTTGAACCCAGGCGGTTGGCTGCTGATCGAAGTCAGTCCGATGATCGAGCCGGCCGTTCGCGAGTTACTAATAACCGATGGCCGCTGGTCGATCGAACCGACGATCAAAGATCTGGCGCAACATGCGCGCGTGGTGCAGGCGAGGAGAGGGGTTGGGGATCAGGGATCGGGAGTCAGGGAGGATTGAGGGACGAGGGATGGGCAGTGAGGGAGGCGCAATCCGACGTTATTAACCCTCTCCCCCCTGGGAGAGGGAAGCGAGGAACGAGCGGGTGAGGGGCCTTACTGAATTGGATCCTCGCTGCTCGTCCCTCGTTACCGCACTTCGAACCGCACGATCTCCCATTCGATCTCGTCGCTCGTGTTTTGCACTGATCGACGATACCGTCGCGGATAGCCCAACTCTTCATCGAACTCGGCTTGTTGAACGACAACCGGTGGTTTGCCTCGTTCGTTGACAGCGCCATCGTTTAAAAGGCCGTCGGTTATAACGCCGTCTCGCGAAGCGTTATCCTTCGCCATGCCAAACGCACGGGCCGGTTCGTCCAATCCCTCCAAATCGCGGCGAATAATCTCGAACAAGCCGTCGATGGTCCAGTGCTGCCAAGTATGCTCCGGCGTGACGGTCCCGTTTCGCGACACGTGAATCGGCCGGCCGTTAAAAACACCGACTGTCATCTCGCCGCTTTGCTGACCGAAAATTTGGATCTCCATCACGTAATTCTTGGGCCCCTGTGTCTGCCAGCGCAACAGCGCCGGTTTGAATTCCGTGACATACATCTGCGGCGGCGGACGGCGACCGCTGTATGCCAACAGAATGAACAACCCGCCGACGACGCCTAACGTCGCGCAGACGATCGTGATCGCTATTCTTCGCAGCCGAGAACCGCGCGGCGATCCGTACTTGTCGATAAACGACCAGGCTGACCGACCGGCCATCGCTATTAGCAGTAACATTCCCGATATCACAAAATCATCCTCGATCGAGGCAATGGGGGTCGGGAGTTGTTTTCGCCATCACACTTTGATTTGACAATGGTGGCCTGCCGAAAACAATTCCCGACCCCGTCCTTAGTACTACGTACTTCGTCATTTGCCCCCGCCGCGGGTCTCGTCGAAACGCTCCGTACAGTGTACCTTGATTGAGCATGGGAGAGTGCGGGGGAGTTCTCGGCCAACGAACTGATGTGTTAACGACGAACTTTCTCTGGGAACAATTTTTATGGCATCACCTCTGCCGAACATTAACGAATCGCGAACCAAGATTGTCGCCACGGTGGGTCCGGCTTGTCGTTCTGAAGCCAAACTGGCCGAACTGGTCAAAGCGGGCGTCGATGTATTTCGACTCAACATGGCGCATGCCGGCCCGAAAGATCAAGCCGAAGTCGTGGCCATGATCCGCAATGTCAGCACCGAACTGGGCAAGCCGGTCGGAATTCTAGCAGACTTGGCAGGCCCAAAAATTCGGCTCGGCGAGTTGCCCGGCGATCAGCTCGATTTGAAGGAAGGCAGCTCGGTTCGCTTTATTCGCGGCAGTGTCAGTTCCAATCCGGACGATTTGGTGACGACCTATCAACCGTTGATCGACGAACTGACGATCGGCAATTCGGTCATGTTGGCCGATGGCACGGTCGGGCTGATCGTCGACGAAAAAGGCCCCGACTATGCCCGTTGCCATGTCGTACAAGCCGGAATGGTCCGCAGTCGTCAGGGCGTAAACTTACCCGGTGCCAAGCTCAGCGTGCCGTCGATGAGCGACGAAGATTGGCAAAACGCCGTCTGGGCCGCCGAAGCGGGCATCGACTTTGTCAGTCTCAGTTTTGTCCGCACGCCGGTCGAAGTCCGTTTGCTCAAAGAGTTACTGCGCACGCGCGGTTCGAAAGCCAAAGTTGTTGCCAAAATCGAAAAGCAAGAAGCGCTCGATCAGCTCGAAGCAATCATCGACGCGACCGACTGTATCATGGTCGCGCGCGGCGATTTGGGAGTCGAGATCGACGTGGCCCGCATGCCGATGGTGCAAAAGCAGATCGTGTCGCTCTGCAACCGCTATCAGAAACCGGTGATCGTCGCCACGCAAATGCTCGACAGCATGCAGAACAATCGCCGGCCGACCAGGGCCGAAGTCACCGATGTGGCCAACGCGATTCTCGACGGCGCCGACGCATGTATGTTATCGGGCGAGACGGCCATTGGTTTGTATCCCAAGCAAGCCGTCGAAATGATGAACCGCATCGCGCAAGCAACCGAAAGTTATTACTCGGGCCGGCCATTGATGCCGGTGCCCGATAAACTAGCCGAGGGGTTGTTGCCGATCACGCAAGCGGTCGTGCATGGTGCCAGTCGTATCGCACAAGAGCTGAATGCCAAACTGATCGTGGCGGCCAGTCGTAGCGGCGTGACGGCACTTGCACTGTCGAAACTTCGCAATTACGTGCCGACGATCGGGGTCAGCGATTCGGAAACCACGCTGCGACAAATGTGCTTGTATTGGGGTGTCACACCGCTGGCCATCGCGCCGACCAAAGACAGCGTGCAGATTATCGAGCAAGTCAGCAGTTGGGGGGTGAAGGATGGGCGATTGTCGACCGGCGACCGCGTATTGTTAGTCGCCGGCACCGGCTTGGGCACCGGCGGACACAACATGGCCGTGGTGCATGAGGTGCATTAGTCAGAAGGAAGAATGTCGCGCCAAGGCGCAAAGGACGCAAAGAGGACATTCATCCGAACCCGAAGCGTCAGCGAGGATAGACTGCCAGTAGTCGCTGTTGCACGCGACGCTCCTTATTTCTCGTTCCCACGGTCCCCGTGGGAACACACATGTCCGCCGCTCCGCGGCAATTTTTATGCAAGGGCAGTAAAAAACCAACCAAGAAAGTCGGACGCGGAGCGTCCGAAGCAACCGTTACCACGCGGAGCGTGGGAACGAGGTGTTATCAAGCCTATGGCCAAACGCAGTCGACAACAGCCCACGCTGCCGGGTTGGGACGAAGTCTCGCAAGAACAGCCCGCCGAACGCGCCTCATCGAACGATCTCGTTGGAAGGACTGTTGATCCCTCCAACATCGACGACAACCAAGCAGACGGACCTGAGGCCCCTCATGCGCTAGATTCGATGGATGACCAGTTGCGAGAGGAGCTTGCCGGAGACGAGGAATCGCTTGACGTTGATTTACGCGCGCAGGCTGTGCCCGACTTGCGAAAAAAGCGAGTTTGGGTCATCGACTCGATGTCACTGATCTTTCAGGTGTTTCATGCCATTCCGGCCATGACCAGCCCGCGCGGCGAGCCGGTCAACGCGGTGTTTGGCTTCACGCGCGATATGTTTTCGATTCTTGAAATGCGCAAGCCCGACTATCTGTTTTGCGCGTTCGATCTCAGCGGCCCAACATTTCGGCACGACATGTATCAGGCCTATAAAGAGCATCGCGCCGAGATGCCGACCGATTTGGTTCCGCAATTGAACGCCATCCGCCGCGTGTTGGCCGTGATGGGGATTCCAATCGTCGAATGCGAAGGATTCGAAGCCGACGACGTGCTGGCCACGATTGCGCGCGTGACCGACGAGGGTGGCGGCGAATGCTTGATTGTCACGGCCGACAAAGATTGCCGGCAGTTGATCACCGACCGCGTGAAGCTGGTCAACATGCGCAAGAACCAAATCATGGATGCCGCCGGGCTGATGGCCGATTGGGGCGTGCGGCCCGACCAGGTCGTCGACTTCCAAACCCTGGTGGGTGACTCGGTGGACAATGTGCCCGGCGTGCCACTGATCGGTCCCAAGATCGCCAAGGAATTGCTGCAAAAATACGACACGCTGGATAACGTTTACGAACAGATCGCCGAGATCACCGGCAAGCGACAACAGAATCTGATCGACAATCGCGAGCAAGCGATGCTGAGCCGCCGGCTGGTGCGGCTCGATTCGTTCGTACCGATCGAAATTCCGTGGGATGTGGGCTGTTGCAATGGCGTCGATGCGGCCGCGTCGCTCGAATTGTTCACTGAGTTCGGCTTTCATTCGTTGGCCGATAAAATGCGCGGGCAGATCGTCCGCAAGCCGGAAGCCTGGCAAGTCGCATACGAAACCATTGCCACGCCGCAGCGACTTGCGTGGCTGGTCGAGCAGTTGAGCCAACAGTCGCTGATTTCATTCGATACCGAAACGACCAGCGTCGCGCCGCGGTTTGCCGAGATCGTCGGCTATTCGTTCGCTTGGACGCCGGGTAGCGCGTACTACATTCCGGTGCGTGCCCCGGCGGGCGAACCGCAACTCGATCCGGCAAGCACGCTCGCGGCGCTGCGACCGTTTTTGGAAAGTGCCGCAATCAAAAAAGTCGGCCAGAATTTGAAGTACGACATGATCGTGTTGCGTACCGCGGGCATCGAGATGCAGGGGCTCGCGTTCGATACGATGGTCGCCAGTTACTTGCTGGACGCCGGCGAGCGCAATCACAGCATGGATGAGCTTGCCCTGCGCTATTTGAATTACGAAACCACAAAAATCACCGCGCTAATCGGTGCCGGCAAGAATCAACGTCGCATGGATGAAGTGCCGGTCGCGCAGATCACGCACTACGCAGCCGAAGACGCCGACGTTACGCTGCGACTGCAACCGCCGTTGGCCGAAAAATTGCGACAAGCAGAACTGGTCGAACTATTCGACACGCTCGAGGTGCCATTGATCGAGTCCCTGGTCGAAATGGAATTCAATGGCATTCGTGTTGATGTCGATCGTCTCGGCGAGCTAAGTCGTACTTATGGCGAAAGAATAGCTGTACTCGAACAAGAGATCTATCTGCTCGCCGGTCGGCAGTTCAACATCGGCTCGCCGAAGCAATTGCAGGAGATACTTTTCGTTGAGCTCAAACTGCCGACGCTCAAACGGACCAAGACCGGAGCCAGTACCGATGTCGACGTGCTCGAAGAACTAGCCCGGCTGCACGCGCTACCAAAAAAAATCATCGAGTATCGCCAGTACGCGAAGCTCAAGAGCACGTATGTCGATGCGCTGCCGACGATGCTGCATCCCGAAACCAAACGCGTGCACACGTCGTTCAATCAAACCGTGGCCGCCACGGGCCGCTTGAGTTCGACCGACCCGAACTTGCAAAACATTCCGATCCGTACCGAAGTCAGCCGCGAAATTCGTTCGGCTTTTTTGCCCGGGCATGACGGCTGGACGTTATTGGCCGCCGATTATTCTCAGATTGAGCTGCGCGTGCTGGCTCATTTTTCGGGCGACGAGGCGCTGCGCGATTCGTTTGCCCGCGATGAGGATGTGCATGCGCGGGTGGCCAGCCAGGTGTATGAGGTGCCGCTCGATGCGGTCACCAGCACTCAGCGTCGCGTTGCGAAGGCGGTGAACTTTGGCGTGGTGTATGGGCAAAGCGCGTTCGGCCTGGCCAAGACCATCGACATTTCGCAGGCCGAAGCGGCGAAGTTTATTGACGCGTACTTCGCCGGCTACCGCGGCGTGACCAAACTGCTTGGGCAAATCTTGTGGGATTGCCGACAAAATGGTTTCGTGAAAACGATCCTCGGCCGGCGCCGTGCGATCACCGGCGTGCGCGATCCGGGTTGGAGCGCCGAGCAGGGCTTGAGCGGGGAACAGGGCGGCCCGGCGGATGTTTATAGTCGCTCGCGAAACCTAGCGGAGCGGACGGCGATCAACACGGTGATTCAAGGATCGGCGGCCGACATCATTAAGCTGGCGATGCTGAACATCTACCGCCGCTTGCGCGCTGAACAGCGGCAAACGAAAATGCTGCTACAGATTCATGACGAACTGGTGTTCGAAGTTCCGCCCGAGGAATTGCAGAACGTCACCAAGCTGGTGGTCGAAGAAATGTCCGGCGTGATGCAGCTCAGCGTGCCGCTGAAAGTGGATGTGAAAACGGGCAAGAACTGGGCGGAGTGCGAATGATTAGATGGGCGGCCGGTTTGGCACTTGCAGTACTTGTTCATCTAACCGGATCTCGGGAAGCATGGTAATTCTCCGTACTATTCAACAGATTCGTTGGTTATCGGGGCTGTAGAACTTTTTGCAAGTGCCGAATGCCAAAATACTTGACGGTGATTTTGCCGCAGCTATGTTGGCGGAGGCAAACGATGACACACAACGATTTTGTTGGATACTAATCTGTTCAGCGGCTGAGGGCGCGCGAGTGGAACGGCTTCAGGATTGCGACTTGGACGCCTACTCCCGTCTCGCCGTGCCGATGATTCTCGCGCGGTTCCCAGACTGGGAAGCGTTCGCCAAGGTCGAACCGCGACCCGATGGTGCGGGCGGTGTGGCAGAGTTCAACATCCCGTGCCCGTCGTCGGCGGCCGAGCATGGGCTCTGGGTTTCGACCGCGGATGAGGAGTTGTCAGTCGGGTTCCACACCCACCACAGCCACTTCACCGACTACAACGACCGGACCCACACCGCACAGATCGAGGCGGGCGTCGGGCACGCGGCCGACATCGTGGCGGAGCGGGTCGGCGTCGTCAGTTGGTATCGGGGCGGCGGGTTCGCCGGGTCGAGTTCCGTCGAGCTGCCGCACGCGGGGCCGTTGCGTGTGCTGGCCGGAGCCGGGCCGCTCGCAGGCATTTTCGCCGGGTGTGAGCGAGTTACGCTCCGGTCGTGGTTGGGGCGTTACGACCGCGACGACGCAGACGCCGAACCAGGCGCTGCTCTGACCCGGCGTGTACTTAGGTTTTTGCGACGAGTAGCCCTCCGTACTCCGCCGAGCAGATGAGTTAGGGCGTTAGGCACCATGACGCAAAGTGACTGGCCATTTGATCAACCGCCCGATTGCGCGGTTATTACGCTGCGCTCAATCGTGTTCGATAGTGCGCCAATTCCCCATGTTACGCATGATGCTGACGATCATGGTTGGCAGTTTCTTGGTAGCGCGCACGCCGACTTGGCCGATGCTGCTGTCGTTGCCCTCAGCGAAATCGTGGATCAGGACCAATCCGTAGTCGCGTTTTCCGATCTGCCTCCTGCCCGGCACGCTTGGCGACAATCGCCGTCAGTGGATTGGTCGCGCGGTCCAAATGAGCAGACTCCCCGACGCGGTACTGAAGTTGACGGGCCGGCCTAACGAGCGGTTTGGCGTTTCTGCTCGGCAGCGCTTATACTGCGTGTAATCCAGCGATAGAAAAGTTGCCGCGAATATATCCCTTCCGCTGCACCAAGCCGCCAAGGCGAGTGTACCAGGAGAAAGCCATGTTCGACCGCATTACTTTCGAGCCCAAGATCATGGGTGGCCGAGCCTGCATTCGCGGCATGCGAATTCCCGTATCGGTCGTCGTGGGTCAGGTTGCCCACGGAGCGACTTGGGACGAAGTGATGCAAGGCTACCCCGACTTGGAACGCGAGTACATTCAGCAGTCACTCGAATACGCTGCCTGGCTGACGCACGAAGAAGTGCGAACCGCTTGACGGAGAAAGCCCATGCGATTCTTGGCGGACATGGGCGTTTCGCAGCAAGTCGTCGAGTGGTTACGCACAAATGGACACGCTGAAGGGGAAATCGGGTATGTTAAGCTTGAGCGTAGGTCATAGGATCAAGGTCAAATCCAACGAGCTTCGTCATGTCACACGTTGACGCTAATTTACCTAAGGTCGACGTAAACGTAGCAGTGCCGCCGTGGTCTAAATCGCCGACGGAAGCAGACGAGCTATTAATCCTTGGCGATCCATTCATTCCGCAAATTCTACAGCTTTCGCAACAAGTATTTCCCGGGCCAGTTACTTATGAAGTGTTGTTCGATCCAAGCGAGCCTGAGGATAAATGGTTAACGTTCAACGTCAATGCTGCCGCAAATTACACTGTACTTAGTGGCGACGAGAACCATTGGCACGAATTGATTGAGAATCTTACCAATGACCGGTCGGGCAGATACCGGCTGTCGGTATACCCAATTGCTGACTTGACGTTATGACGCCAGAAGACTTTATCCGGTTCGCCGGCTTATTGGTCGCGAAGTTTCCAGCCGATGAAGCCGCGGTAAGAACTGCGGTCAGCCGTGCTTATTACGGCGCATTCCATCTTGCAGTCGAGTTGCTGCACGAACTCTCAATCAGCCAATTGGACCATGGTTCCATCCGTCGGTACCTCATGGAATCGGGCGTCATGGCAGCCGTGGAAGCCGGCAGCAAATTGAACGACCTGCAGAGCGACCGTGTAAAGCCCGACTATCGTTTAGATTCCAAAATTGATGTGCCGTTTGCGAAAGCCAACGTGGAACGGGCTCAAATGGTGCACGACCTTCTGTCAAGATTTGATGCAGACGCAGCCAAACTTGAGTTACTTAATGGTATCAATGCGTATCGCCAACGCATGAAAGGCAATCGCTGACCCAGGCGACCCATGAAACTCATCGGCATTCTCGGCGGTATTGCTAGTGGCAAGAGCTTGGTCTCTGAGCAATTGCGGCAGCTTGGCGCGGCAGTCCTCGATGCCGATCAAGCCGGGCACCAGGTATTGCGCCTACCGGAAGTCAAGCAGGCGGCCCGGGCGCGCTGGGGTGCTAGCATCGTTGCTGCCGACGGCGAGATCGATCGGAAGGCTTTGGCAGCCATCGTTTTCGGACCAACCGAACAAGCGCAAGCTGAGTTGGAATTTTTAGAACGTCTGACGCACCCGCTCATCCGACAGCGATTAATAGAACAACTGAACCTTTTCGAAGCGCAGGGCGTCAAAGTTGCCGTACTCGATGCGCCGGTCATGCTGAAAGCGGGCTGGCATGAGCTGTGCGATAAGTTGTTGTTCGTGGATGTGCCTCGCGAAATTCGTGTTGAACGGGCAAAAACCCGAGGCTGGAGCGAAGCCGAGTTTACCGCTCGCGAGTTGCGACAGGAGCCGGTCGAGCGAAAGCGCGCGATGGCAGATTTCACGGTAGATAATTCTCGCACCTTGGAGTATACTCGGCGACAGATTGAGCAATTCTGGACAACCATGATCGGCTAGTCTTGGCCGAGTAGCGGTCTGATCCTGAGCTAAAAACAGGTTGTTTTTACCGCTTAGGGCTCCCCAGTCCGCCCAAAAAAGCCGGGGCAAGTCGTTTTTGGACGCAATTCTAACGATCGCAGGGCAATTCGCCAGCTACAATTGTTTGTGAGGGTTGCCTCGCTCCCAGCGACAGCTTTTCCTTGCAATAGATTCTTTTCCAAATTCCGAAGTTAAGTTTACGCGGTGAACATGAGGTTCCGCGCTGCTTGTGTGCGACCAAAAAGGATTGTCAAACGCACCACCTCCTGCCCACCTCCAACGTTCCGTTGATTCACGATTCGATAGTCTCCGGCCGATCCGCCTCTTCATTTCAAACTGCAATTCATCCCCTCCGCGGGCGCCTTCTGCGCGCCGGCAGTATCGCTCGTCAGGAGCTTGTTTTTCATGTCAGACGCCAAAATCACTAAGGCTCGCAAACCGTTATCGGTCGCGGTTGCAAATCGCAAGGACGGAAATCCTGCCGCCAAAGACGGCAATGTGGCTACGACCATCGGCGGCAACCAGGCCGTTCAAGAGCTTATCCACGGCGCAAATGCCCTTAACCACACCACCATGAACGCTCACGGCGACGCTGAAAACGGAAGTGCCAAAGACGGCAATGTCAAAAGCAGCTCACCCGATCAAAGTCTCGATGCGTTGCAATCGTTGCTGGACGAAGAGCCGTTGTCTTTGGCCGAAGAGCTCGCCGTCGAGGCCGAGAAACACCGCAATGGAGAAGTCGTCGACGAAACCGACGAGCGTTACGAGCAAATCAAACAAGGCGATATCCACATCGCCGAGTTGCAACGCATGTCGATGCCGCAACTGATTGAGCAAGCGCGCATGGAGAAGCTGACCGAGATCACGGGGATCAAAAAACAGGATTTGATCTTCAGAATTCTCAAAGAACGCGTCAAGCTCAACGGGCTGATGTTCGGTGAAGGGACGTTGGAAATACTGCCCGATGGGTTCGGTTTCTTGCGTAGTCCCGATTATCACTATCTGTCGTGTCCTGACGATATTTATGTGTCGCCCAGTCAGATTCGTCGATTCGGTCTGCGAACCGGCATCACGGTGTCGGGCCAAATTCGCCCGCCCAAAGAGAACGAGCGATACTTCGCTTTGCTGCGAGTCGAAGCGATCAATTTTCAAGACCCGAATGCACTTTCCGAGAAAGTCTTCTTCGACGATCTGACTCCGCTGCACCCCGATAGGCGCGTGCGGCTGGAAACCACGGCCGAGGAAGTCAGTATGCGCGTGGTCGATCTGATCGTGCCGATCGGATTCGGCCAACGCGGTTTGATTGTCAGCCCGCCGCGCGCGGGCAAGACTATTCTGTTGCAGAAAATGGCCAAAGCCGTGCTGACCAACCACCCCGAATGCTATGTCATCATGCTACTGATCGACGAGCGTCCGGAAGAAGTGACCGACATGGAGCGACAAGTCAAATCGTCGAACTGCGAGGTCATCAGCTCGACATTCGACGAGCCGGCGGCGCGGCATATTCAGGTGTCGGAAATGGTCATCGAAAAGGCCAAGCGCATGGTCGAGTACGGCTATGACGTGGTTATTTTCCTCGACAGCATCACGCGGTTGGCCCGAGCTTGGAACAGCGAATGCCCGCACTCGGGTAAGATTTTGTCGGGCGGTGTCGATGCCAACGCGTTGCAGCGGCCGAAGCGGTTTTTCGGGTCGGCCCGCAAGGTCGAAGAAGGAGGCTCGCTGACCATCATCGCCACGGCGCTAGTCGATACCGGCAGTAAAATGGACGAAGTGATCTTCGAAGAGTTCAAGGGGACCGGCAACCTAGAGATCGTGTTGGATCGCAAGTTGGTCGACAAGCGCGTCTGGCCGGCGATCGACATCAACAAAAGCGGCACGCGCCGCGAGGAGATGCTGCTCGACCCCGAAGAGTATCGACGCATGTGCATTTTGCGGCGGGTGATGCACGACATGAACGGTCCCGACGCGATGGAGCTGTTGTCGACGCGGATTGCCAAGACCAAGAGCAACGCCGAGTTTTTGATGAGTATGAAGAGTTAGCCCTGCGAATCAGCCGATGCGAGTCAACGCCATGAGGTGAAACGATGAGTGTGGAAATACCTAGCGCATTGCAACCGTTCGTACAAGGCCTGATTCAATTAGGCTGGTATGAGTCGGAGAGCGATGTTGTCATTGCCGCATTAAGCGAAATGCAGAAGCGAAAGGAACAATTTGACCTCGAAGCGGCTATCTCCGAAGGTTTTGCCCAATGCGAACGCGGTGAATGCTACGAGATTGAAGGCGATGACGGAATGCGGCGGTTCCTTGAGGATCTAGTTCGTGAGGCCAACGAAGAATTTGACGCCAAGAGCAAGGCATCATGACGCGGTATTCGTTGTCCGACGATGCACGCCGCGATCTAAAAGCAATCTGGCGTTATGTTGCTGCCGACAGTCGATCGGCCGCCGATCGGCTAATTCATGGTTTTGATCGTGTTTTTGATTTTCTTGCAGCCAATCCGCTTGCCGGCGAAGCCACGACGATCGCCAGCGGTCGTACATTTCGAATTTTCAGTCGCGGAAGGTACGTGATCTATTACACCGTTCGCAGTCGCAAAGTTGTGATCGCGCACGTGCGGCACGGCGCACGCGATCAGCCTTAAACAACCACAGCCTTTCTCCATAGATTTTCCAGAGCGCCCCGCATGCCATTGACCTTCGAAGGATCGCTCGATAACGCCGCTGGCCGATACGGAATCGTCGTCTCCCGTTACAACGACTCGATCACCAACAAATTGCTCGAAGGGGCGATCGGCAAGCTGAGCGAACATGGCGTCGCCGACGAAGAGATCGACGTTTTTTGGGTGCCCGGCGCTTATGAGCTGCCGCTGATCGCCGATCGCGTGGCCGGTAGCGGGCAATACGCGGCTGTGTTATGTCTGGGCGCGGTCATTCGCGGCGATACCACGCACGACCAGCATATCAATCGCGCGGTCAGTCTGGGACTGATGGAAGCCGGAATGCGCACAGGCGTGCCTGTATTGTTCGGCGTGCTGACCTGTGAAACGCTCGAACAAGCCATTCATCGCGCCGGCGGCAATGCGGGCAACAAAGGGGTCGAATGTGCCGAGTCGGCACTGCAAATGGTCAGTCTGCTGAGCCAGTTGCCGTAGTAAAGTACGCCATCACAGTTATATTGGGTGCCATGCCCACGGCTTTGCGTGGGCATGGATGTGAACCACGATTATCGGCCGCATTTTCGACCACACGCCAATTAATCATGCCCACTCAGGGCAGTGGGCATGGCACCCTGCTGACGGCGTCCGTTTCAACAGGCACTATCGGCCGACAGTGTCGCCTCTTACACTCTCCATCGAAAGCGCGTTTGCGCTTCCCGCGACAGACATCCGGCGACTAAACTAGTGTTACCGCCGGTTCGCCTCCCAGCTTTATTGACCGTTCAAGTCTTTATTCAATATTCATGTCACGACGTAGTCGCGCCCGAGAAGTTGCCCTGCAGGTGCTTTACCAAGATGACCTTAACCCAGGTAATAACCCGGGCGAGGCCGATCGTTTTTTGCAGCAGCGATTGAAGAACGACGAATTGATCAGCCTTGCCCGGTCCTTGGTCTCGGGCGTGCGTCGCAATCGCAGCGAGCTCGACGAAATGTTGGCCAACATTGCCGACAACTGGAGCTTGGGCCGGATGGCCGCGACCGATCGCAACGTGTTGCGGCTGGGGGCCTACGAGATTCTGTTTTTCGGCACGCCCGATCGCGTGGCCATCAACGAAGCGGTCGAATTGGCCAAGCGATTCGGCTCGGCGCATTCGGCGCAGTTCGTCAACGGCATCTTGGATCGCTTCATCGCCGGCCATCGTAAAGAAAAGTAGTTTCGAAGCGGCTGCCGAGCGCATGCTACGAATTCAATTTATTCAACCCTTGGCTTTGCCTGGGGATTGACAATAGTGAACGATAAAAAGCCGTCGAAGAATTGACAATGTCCCCCGGCACAGCCGGGCTGAATGCAACGTTCCATCACCCTCGACATAGATTGCTCATGGGCCTGTTCGATCGGTTCAAGAAACCTGCCGTTAATAATACCGAAACTTCGGTCGCGGAAACGCTGGAGTCCCTCTCGCGACAACCCGTCGTTCAGCCGCAGCCCGCGGTCGATTCGCAACCATCCGAACCGATCGACGAAAAGCCGCGCGGCCTATTTGCCAAGTTCAAAGACGGGCTCCGCAAAACCACGGCATTTCTCAACACCGATATTCGCGACCTATTCAAAAGCGAAGGACGATTGGTCGACGACGCGTTTCTGGCCGAAGTGCGGGCGATCCTGATCAAGACCGATATGGGGCCGCAAGCCGCCGGGCAAACGGTCGATGAAATTCACGCGGCGTTTCGTGCGCGTGTGGTGCATCTCGACGATATTCTATCCGTCATCAAAAAAAAGCTTCGCGAGCTAATGGCGCAAGACGAAGCGCCGATTCGCATGGCCGACTCGGGCGTGACGGTGATTATGGTCGCCGGCGTGAATGGGTCGGGTAAGACGACTTCGATCGCCAAGCTGGCGCACATGTTTCGCGCGCAGGGAAAACATGTCGTGCTGGGCGCCGGCGATACGTTTCGCGCCGCGGCCGTCGAGCAACTCACCATTTGGGCCAAACGCCTCGGGGCAGAAATCGTCACGGGCGATGCCGGTAGCGACCCGGCCAGCGTGGCGCATCGTGCGGTCACGACTGCGGTCGAGCAGGGGGCCGACGTCTGCATTATCGACACCGCCGGTCGTTTGCAAACGCAGCAGAACCTGATGAAAGAGCTGACCAAAATTCACCGCGTGCTGGGGAATAAAGTCCCCGGAGCGCCGCACGAAGTGCTGTTGGTCCTCGACGGTACCAGCGGGCAAAACGCCATCAGTCAGGCCCGCGGCTTTACCGAGGCTGTCAGTTGCACGGGCATCGTGTTGTCGAAGATCGACGGCACGGCGAAAGGCGGCGTGGTGATTCCGATTCGCCAGCAGTTCAATTTGCCGGTCAAATACATCGGCGTCGGCGAAAAGGCCGAGGACCTGGCGCTGTTCCAACCCGAGGCGTTTGTCGAAGCGCTGTTCGCGGGCCTAACGGCCGAAGTTCCCGCACGCACGTGATTCGGTTTCGAACCACGGAGACGCAGAGACACGGAGAAATGAGAATT
>JAYTAU010000742.1:0-6331 GCA_043737375.1 Planctomycetia bacterium | reverse complement strand
TTCATGCGCCGCGAAATATGATCGAGCGAGTCGTCCTTGAGCATCGACAAATCGGCCTGCATCAGCATGGCCACCGTGGCGTAGCGACGCGGAATTTGGTCGCGCTGCTCGAACAACCGGCCGATCGCTTTCAGTCCGTCCGACTTCTTCAATAACCAATGATAGTTGACGCTTTGATAGAACAGTAGCGAAGCCGGATCGATCACGTCGGCCGGGGCGAGCGCGGCGATCTGCGCCATCGACTCGTCGTAGAATCGCTCCTGTCCCAGCCAGCGACCGTAGTACAACCGCAGATTGTTGCGCACAAATGCCGACTGCTTTTCATCGGCCAGAATGGCAAACTCGGGATGCGGCTGATTGTCGCGAGGCTGACTGCACATGGCGACCAGCTTTTTGACCTCGGGCTCGACCAGGGCGATGGTCAGCGCCAAGCGTTCGAGTGTTCGCTGAGCGTCAAATTCCGATTGTCCAATTACCGGCGGCTCGTTGGCAGGCCAAAGCGCTTCGGCCTGCCGGCGAATTTGGTCGGAAACTTTGCGCTCGTCGAGCCATTTAAAAGTTTGATCACGAACATCCGCTTCTTTCGGCGCGGACCAAGTCGCCTGCTTGCCGAACTCGTCGGTCGGCAGTGCGGCCGTCGGCTCGACCAAATTGTCGGATTGCTGAGCCGACGCTACGCCAGACAGCATCAGTCCCAACAGCAGCCATGCCAGAGGGGCGTTTAGCGCGTGATTGAAAATTCGCATCGCAACTCTTCCTGCGCGATCGGTGTCGCGCGTGTAGGAAACGATTTGGAGACGAGGTAATATCGGCCCATCTATTATACGCTACGGCTACTGGTTCCGTCCCACCACGATATCGCGGGTAATCTTGGTCACGCGCTGTTCACGGTCGGACAATCGCTCCAGAGCATCGATCAGCTCTTTGTCCTGGGCTTGCTCGACTTCGGGATCCTTGAGCAATTTGCCGTAGGTCTGCGTCCGGGTATTGATCCGCATTTGCAGTGCGCGAATCATCTTCAGTTCGGCAATTTTGTCGACCAGCGGCTGATCTTCGGGTTGGCCTTCGCTGTCCATCGGCGGCGGCGGGTCGCCGGATTGGATTTCTTTTTGAGCTTTTTGCAACGCGGCGATCATCTCTTCCAGGGCTTTAATGATGTCGAGCTCGATGCTTTGCGTAATGCTGCCGACCTTGGCTTGTTCGAGCCGAAACATCACCTGCTGCATATCCTCACGCATTTGCTCGGCAGCTTCCGGGAAGGCGACGGCCGAGCCTTCTTCCTTCAACAAGATAATCGCCTTATCGCACTCATCCATGATCTGCTTTTCGCGACGGCTGAGACGCGTGGCCTCGATCTCTTCGTCCCGACCGCGGGCCGACTCGGGCACGCGATCGAGCCGCAATGTGCCGGCGTGAACCTGAACCTGCATTTCGAGCATCTTGCGGAAGCGGGCTTCGAGCTGAGCGAGCATCCGTTCGATCTCTTCCTCGCGAAGCTGCCGCAGAATTTCTTCGAGTTCGCGTTTGGCTTCGTTAAGCTCTTCGATGGCTTTTTTCTGCTCTTCGGCGGCACCCTTGCGGTTGGCCTGTTCGAGCTTGAGCTTAGCTTGCTTCATGCGATCTTCGGCAGCCTTGAGACGTTTCTTGGCGGGCACATCGTCCGACCAAGGATTGATTTCGCCTGGAGGAGAATCACCGCTCTCGGTATCGCCCCCTTGGGCGTCGCCGGACTTGCTGTCGCCCGATTTCGAATTGCCTGATTTGGTGTTGCCCGACTTACTGTCGCCCTTGTCGACATCGCCGCTTTCGCTGTCGCCAGATTGGCTTTTACCGGACTCGCTTTTGCCGCTTTCGGATTTGCCGGATTTCGAATCGCCGGACTTACTATCGCCGGACTTCGAATCTCCCGATTTACTATCTCCCGATTTCGAGTCACCCGATTCGGACTTGCCGGATTCTTTTTTACCGCTTTCATTCTTGCCGCTCTCGTTTTTACCCGATTTGCTATCGCCGGATTTATTGTCACCGCTTTTGCTATCGCCCGATTTGGAATCGCCGGATTTCGAATCCCCCGCCTCGGACTTACCGCTTTCGTTTTTGCCCGATTCCTTTTTGCCGGTTTCGTTTTTTCCGGATTTGCTGTCGCCCGACTTACTGTCTTGACTCTTGCTGTCACCGGATTTCGAGTCGCCCGATTTGTTGTCACCGCTATCGTTTTTGCCGGATTCGTTCTTCCCGCTTTCTTGATTGCCACGGTCGTTCTTGCCGGACTTGTTGTCGCCGGATTTTCCATCGGCCGATTTGCTATCACCTAACTTCGAGTCCCCACTTTTACTGTCGCCGTTGTCATTTTTGCCGCTGTTATTTTTACCGTTCTCATTCTTGCCATTTTCATTTTTGCCGCCGTCGTTCTTCCCGCCTTTGCCTTCGGTACGTTCGATGTCGCGGGCCAATTGGGCAACGCGTTCGGCGTTTTTAGCTTCTTTCTTGGCGAGGTCCGACGGGTTACCCTCGCCTTGCGTCTGGGCGCGATTTTCTTCTTCGCGCTTGATGATTTGCGTGACGCGGGCGATGTATTCCTTGATGCGCGCCTTCTCGTTGGCCAGTTGTTTGTCGTGTTCGCCGCTGAGAATCAGTTCCAACAGTTTGGCCAGATCGAGTTGCACCTCGGCCTGCGACTTCGTGGCGTTGAACAGTTGCTCTTTGGCCAGCAGTTCGACCAGATCGTTGAACTTGCCTTCGATGCGGCGTTCTTTACTGGCGGCGAATGCCTGGCGCAAGAGGGCAGCCTTTTTGGGGTCGCTCTTGTTGTAGCTCTCGGCCAAGCGGAGGATCAGCACCTCGACATCCTTGAAATCCTTACCGACTTTGGTCTGGACAACGACCAGATCGCCTTTTTTGGTTGCTACCGGGGCAGCATCTGCCTTGGATTCGGTAGTTTTTTTAGCGGCAGCGGCAGCGGAATTGGATGCTGGTGCGGGCTGCGCAACCGCCAGCCGCAGTCCACCGAGCGCCAAAGTCACGCATAGAAAGGCGGCGAATAAGCGTCCTTCGCTAGTTTTCATCCGATGCTCCTGGGATCGATTTTCGATCACGATTCCAAACTACACTTGTTGTTACTTAGGGTGTCATGCCCAGGGCTTTGCGTGGGTATGTTCATGGAACTGCCACAACACTTGCTAATTGAAACAGCCTACGTTTTATCATGCCCACTCAGGGCAGTGGGCATGGCACCCACGGACCCATCGCTTTATCCAAGTCATGTACCAACCATTTCTTAGTCACGCGGACCAGGCGAAAAGTTCCATTGAACAGGAGGAAACAGAGCTAACGGAGTGACGCCTTCGACTTTGATCTTCTACTGAAGGCTCACGATCAACATTAACTGCCTCTTCGTCCTTAATCCTTAATACTTTCACGAGTTGTCCTTCCTCCGTTCCCTCTGTTATCTCCTGTTCCAATCGCTTCTGTTCGAGAGATCTTCAATCGGTCAAGTTTCGCAGTTTGTCGAGCTGTTGACGTTTGGTCTCTTTGTTGAGCTCGTTCTGTTGTTCGATCACTTTGCGCAGCTTCTCGACCAATTCATTGATCGTGGCCATTTCGATCATCTTATCTAAAATTAACCGCATGTCTTCTAAAATCGCGGTCGCTTCGCGCACCGCCTCGTCCAGTTTCGCCGGCGCGGTCTCGGTATTGTCGATGATCTTTTGCAACTCGACCAGTCGCTTTTGCAAAACCGGCATCCGCTGATTGGCGATCAGCAGCAGCGGGTCGGCAATCTCGTCCTTCAAGCGATTTTGCAACGCGGGCGTGTCGATCCGGTTATTTTCCATTTCTTCGCGAATGTCCAAGAACGACTGCCCGACAGTGCGGGTCTCGTAGGCACTGCGTTCGAAATTCTCGACACTCCGTTCGAGCGCCAGTAACACTGAAGCGCGAGCCTGGGCGGCTGATTGTGCCACGTTGCCAGCGGTACTCTCACCCGCTCGTTCCTCGTTGCCCTCTCCCGGAGAAAGAGGGGAAGTTGTGTCGCCCGGCTCCGCACCCGGTGCCAACTTGCTCCGGTCCTCACCCGGCTCGGCCCCCTTGACGCGACCGCGATCGTCGCGCGGAGCATCGGACTTCGGCTTGGCACGGCCGGCGATCTGCAGCTTGGCCATAAAATCGCGCGTGGCGGAAAACTCATCGATAATCGTTTCGAACCGCTGGCGAAGCTGCAACTCGCGGGCTTCGAGCATGGCCAGCAATTGATCGGGCGTGACGACGTCGAGTACGTAGCGTTCGCCGAGGCCGACATTCGGCTGATCGGCCAATGTCGACAAATCGGCGGCTTTGACCAATAACGTTAGCCGTTGGCCATCCTTGAGGACCAACGGCACGGGCTTGCTAACGTCATTTGATCCAGTGTCCTTTGTTTCAGCGATTTTAGTACCGGCATTGTTGGCGGCAGCTTTATTAAGCGGCGCATCAACCGCACTGGCTTTCAACTCCGGTGCGTCGGCCAGCTCTTTCAGATCGAACGCCTCGGGCTTGGCTCGTTCGATCTTGAGCGTACTTTTTCCCGGAGCCTGCACGAGGAACGACATCGAATTCGGTACGGTTTGATCAACCTGGTATTCGAACCAGATGCGGCCCAGGCCGTAGTCGTCGTTCACTTCGCCCGAAACCGGCAAACGGGCTTGCGGCGTGATGGCCGAGCTGATGCCTTGCAATTGCAGACCGACCTTGGGTGCATCGTCCGGCACCGGGGTCAAATCCAATCGCACCGGATCGCGCCCCCAAATGTTGTCGGTATCGTGGAGGCGAAATTGCAACCGCGCATCTTCTCGCAGCGCGGGGAGTACCACCTCGAACGAGCGCCGCTCTTGATCGGTAAAACTAGTGATGCTTTGCAAAATGTCCACGGTCTGCCCGTCGACACGTTCGACTTTGACCTCTTGGAGCGGCTTATTGGACTTGGCCCGGATGGTGATCTGGGTGCCCATCGGAATTTGCATCAGTCCGGCGACGCGTAGATCGCGCTCGCCCCGATTCATGTACGGCGGGTAGACGCAATGCAGCGTCGTCTCGGCGATGGTCGGGTTGTCGACGACTTCGATTTTATAATCACGCAGCCGATCGTCGCCACCCACCACGTCGAATGTGATCGTCGACAGCACGCCTTTGAACTCGAACGAATACGGTTGGCGGTCGCTGCTGGGACCGGCAGATTCTTGATTCATGTTTTCGCGGCCCGGGTTGCCTTCGTCCGAGCGATAACGAATTAGCACCGTTTCGGGCACGATGTACCCAAATCGGCGATCGGCATGAGCCAGCACTTTGAAATCGGACCCGCGGGCCACTTTGACGCGGCGATCGGTAAAACCCTCGATCGACATGTGCGTTTTACGAGGCCATAGCTCTTGAGATAACAGCAGAACGCGGTTGACCCAAACCCGAAACGCGTCAGGTGCCAAACCCGCAAAAACTCCGACCGATGCCATCATCAGCACTGCGGCAAAAATTCCGCGCATCAACGCCGCACTTCGAAATACGTCGGACAAACGAACATCGGCCGTTTGCCGCAGTGCCTCGTCGCGCGTGTGGCGAAGCATGTCGCGATTGAACGGATCGGCATGCGCGGGTTTACCGCCCAGTTCGATGGTCGTCAGCAAGCTATCGCGAAAGCTGCCGTAGCGCCGTTCGAGCAACACGGCCATGCTGGTGTCATCCATGCGGACAAACGCGCGAGCCAGGATATAGCGATAGATGATCCAGCCCAAGATGCCGGCGACGGCCACGAGTACCAGACCGCGTACGACCGGCGGCGGTTCGACCAACCAATCGAGCCCCAAGGTGATCCAAAACGCCAGGCCCAGCCAGGCCGCGCCGAGCGAAAGCCCCTGAATCCAGACGTAGGTTTGGATTTTTCGACGTAGTCCCGATAGCAGCGACTCGAATGGAGTCGCCAGATTGGCGTTCGTGGTGGTTACTTCGGTCGCCATGCAGCAGAAGCTCGGGGTCAGGGATCTGTTGTCGGGGGTCGGGAGCTTGGGACTAGGGTCCGAAGAATTTTCGGGCTTTGGATTTCGTCATTCATTCGACATTTGAAGTTCGACGTTCTTTGCTTTGCACCCTTTTGTTGCAGCAGGGTTCAGGCCCTCACCGCTCGTTACCTCGCTGCCTCTCCCAGAGGGAGAGGGGTTTGAACTACTCCGAGTTCGTGGTTTCCGTTTTCTTCTTCTTTTTCTCTTCGTAATTCGTACTTTGTTATTCGTAATTTCGTGGCTCACGCCAGCCGGAACAATCGTCGCAGCAGCCACTCCACGCACAAACAACCGCAAATAAAGAG
>JAYTAU010000741.1:0-2536 GCA_043737375.1 Planctomycetia bacterium | reverse complement strand
AAGTATTTTGCTTACTGCATTGCTCAGACTTTGTTTCGTGCGAAGACCGTTCATCGCTCCGCTTCGGCTCAATTGCTTCCAAAGCAACCCCATCACTCATAAGACACGCGGTGTTTGAAAACTTATCAGCCTACTTTGCCGATCACGTGCCGGGCTATCAGCGACTTGCACGACTGCCTCGCCAGTTACTCAGGATCAGCCCATTCGACGGCGACTGCCGGCCATCGCGCGTGGCTATTTTCAAGCCGGGTGCGGGCCGCCCATCGTTGCCGTTTCCGCACCCTTGGAATTATCTGCAACCGATCCAAATTCTTGAGACGTATTTCTGGGGCGCCGATCACGAACAAGGGCCGGGGCGGCATAATCGATATCTGGAGTTTCCAGGCTTCGCGCCGGTGTTGGTCACTCGCGATCCGGGCATCATTCGGGCAATCACCGCTGAAACCGGCGAGAAGGCCGGTCAGTTTGACCGCGATACACTCCCTTCGACCGGAATTGCGCGGGCAACGGGCGCCGACACGATTCTCTACGCCAACGGCCATGCTTGGAAAGCGCAGCGAAAACTAGCGGCTTCGCCTTTCGGCAAGACCACGCTGTTTCAACCCGAGGTGTTTCACCAGTTTGCCGCGACGTTCAGAAACACCGTCTCTCAACGACTAGATGCACTTCGCAGTCATCTGCAAAGTAGCGGACAACGTCGGGTTAGTATTCGACTAGAACCGGAAATCAAAGCGGTGATGCTGGAGATGCTCACCAACGATTTTTTCGGTGCGGATATCGCTTATGAAGAACTAAGAAATAAATACGTACCCGCTTTGGAGAAACTTATTGATCATATCGTGCGCGACACCGTGATTAACAAGTTCGGAATTGCAGTCCGTCAACTGCCGAATCTAACTCGGAACATTGCCGACGCGAAAATCTACTACGCGCAGTTCGAAGAGTTGACCGACCGAGTACTTGCCGCGCGACAGTCCGGCAACGGCCTCTGGCGGCAGTTTAAGTCCGACGCTTCCAGCGAAGCCCTGCGCAGCAACATCAAGGTTTTCTTGGCAGGCGCATTGGAAGCAACCACGTCGTTTGCCAGTTGGACGATCGCACATCTCGCCAGAAATCAGGCAGCGCAGGAAAAGGTCTTTCAAGATGTTAAAGACATCCAAGACTACACTCCCGAAACTCTCGATGCAGCAACATACCTGGGGCATGCCTTGGATGAAACGCTTCGCCTCACCCCGTCGCTCTATTTTCTTCCGCGACGTGCGACCAGTGACACTTGGATCGAAACCGCCGATGGCAGAAAGATGTTTATTCCGAATCGAACCCATATTTTGTTGGATGTCTGGCATGCCAACCGTCATGAAGATCACTGGGGCACGCAATTAACCGGCTATCCGGCGATCGAATTTGCACCCGAGCGTTGGGCCGCAATGGCAGCGCAAGGTCGCGGTTCGAAAGAGACATTGCACTTCGGGTTTGGTCATGGGCCGCGCGTTTGCCCCGGCAAGCACTTGGGCCAATTGGAAGTGGGGCTGGTTGTCGGGGCCTTTGTGAAAATGTTTAAATTCGCGGTCGCGAATCCGGAAAATCCGGCCCGCGCCGGGGTTTCGACCAAGCCCGCGGACGGCACTCAGATTGAGTTTGAACTTCGCGAGCAATCGGCGCCGGCGTTGTGAGACGTGTCGCCGGTGACCAATGCCGGTCGGGTTACGGTGCGCGATACGGTTGCTGCTTCTCGTACATTGCCAAACGCTTTCTGAAATCTTCCAAATCGGCACCTTCCTGGTCCAATCGGATTGCTTCCTTTTGCCATCTGATCGCTGCTGAAAAATCACCCGCCTCGGCATAGGCAGCCGCCAGTGTGTCGAGGCAACTATTGTCTTTCCAATCCGTCAACTCACAGGATTTCTTTGCATGGCTAACCGCCTGCTTTGCGTCTCGAAGCTTTGCGTCAGAGTGAGTCGCTCGCAGCCAAGCAATATCGTTATAAGCCTTCGGATGGTCAGGTGCGACCCGAATGGCCTCAGCGTAATCGGCCAAGGCCTTATCGAGATCTCCTTTTTTCTCCCAGATGCTGCCTCGGTTGCAATAAAATTCGACGTGTTTTGGTCGTAGCCGGATGGCGACGTTCAGGTCTTTCAATGCTTTGTCAAATTCTCCCTGATCTCTCCAGACACCGCCGCGATTGTTGTACACATCGGCATCCTTTGGATCGATTCGAATGGCCTCTCCGTAGTCTTTCAAGGCAAGCTCAAGGTCACCTTTCACATGCCAGGCGTTCCCGCGGTTCACGTAAGCATCAGGCTGGGTAGGATCGAGCCGGATTGAATCGTCAAAATCTTTGATGGCGTCGTCGATTTTCCCTTGATCGGTCCACGCCAGCCCCCGGTTACTAAACGAGCCTGCATCGTTTGGATCAAGACGGATCGCTTCGTTGAAATTGCGAATCGCCTTTTCCATGTCGCCCTTCATGTACCAGGCTGTGCCACGCTCGCGATAAGCCAATGCGAATTTTGGGTCGAGACGAATAGCAGTTGAG
>JAYTAU010000740.1:0-6338 GCA_043737375.1 Planctomycetia bacterium | reverse complement strand
ATCGGCTCGCTCGCCGGCACGATGCTTTGGCCGTCAATCTGGTGGTCGATAGCGATACGATCAAGCGTTCGAGTGTTCGGGTTCCAACCGGCAGCGTTCAACACCCGTTGGTCGAGTCGGTCTTGTTCGATCAACCTTCGGCACCTTTGCCGTTCGAGCAACGAGCGATCGTCGATCGCGCACTGTTCAACAGCTTTGGCGAGCGGGTCGTACAGACCATTGCGCCGTTGTTGAATGGATCTTCGCGAGTCGGCACTTCGGGTCTCGAACCGATGGTGCAATCGTTCTGGCCGTTGGCAGTCGCACGCTCCCGCGAGACCGCGAATCTGGGCGAGTGCTTGTCGCAAGCCCGTCATGTGTGGGAAGGGCGTTGGGGCGGGTCGACGCTAGAGATTCCGCAAAGCCAGGTCTGCGCGCTCCCGTCGTTCTTGTACTTCACAGCCCATTTATTGGCTCATTTGCCACGTTTGTGGGAAGTTTACAACTCGGCGTTGGTTGAATATCGCACTGAACATCGGATTCGCAGTTCGGCGCATCCGGTGCCGCAGTTGGCTGCCGACGGCGATTGGCTGGAAGCGCCGTTGTGGCTCTATCGCGACACGGACCCTGTCCGCAGGCGAGTGTTCGCGCGCTCGCGCAACGACATAGTGACGTTGACCGATCGTGCGGGTTGGCAGATTGATTTGAATTTGTCGGCCGAAGGGGAGCTGACTTCGCCCGTTGAACAACTGGCGTCGTTGGTCGTCCAGGGGGTTCGGCTTCGCACTCGCGCGCTCGTGACGACCATGGTGGCGCGCGTGCTGTTGGGCGACATTTTCGTGCATGGTATCGGCGGAGCAAAATACGACGAGCTGACCGATCAATTGATCGAGCGTTTCTTTGGGTTAAAATCGCCTTCGTATCTAACCGTTTCAGGCACACTGCAATTGCCGATCGTCCGCGAACGAACGAGAGCTGACGAGGCGCTGCGCGTACAACAGCAGTTGCGAGAATTGGCGTTTCATCCCGAAACTTTTTTGGAACGCGGCGACGAAAGGGTTGATGTTTCCGCTCCAATTGAGCGATCCGCGCAAACCTGGATCGAGCAGAAGCGACGGTGGTTGAATACCCCGGCCACATCGCAAAACGCACGCGCGCGATGTCGTGGCATCCGACAGGCGAACGAAGCGTTGCAGCCTGCCGTCGCTGGGCAACGCGCGGAGTTAGCATCGCGGATCGCAACAGCTGAGCAATCATTGCGCGCCGACGCAATTCTTTCGTCGCGTGAGTACAGCTTCTGCTTGTACCCCGAAGCTGAGTTGAAGCGCTTCTTGACGATGTGACGGAGCGTGTCGTACTCGCCGCCGTTCTCGCTCGCGCCTCACTCTTCATCTCGCCTTGCTGTAACCCGCAAAACATTTTGTGGAAAACTTGTCGATTAGTACTAGAAATTTTTTCTTAAGATACGTACGCTTAGTGAGGCTGAATGGATTGATCCCAGCAATAATCGCAGAGGAATGCGAAATGAGCCGAGCGGAAATTACGCCGGTCGCTTCGCACGGAAGACTGGTCGCGGCCAAGGAAGCCGCCCGTGCGAAACGTATTTTGAACTCAACCGTGCTGATCGGGCCGTCCACCAAAGGGGCGGCACTGAGCAACGCAGCGCCGAATCTTCTGGCACTGCGTGCTGCGTCGGAGGGCGGACCCTCGATGTCGACGACGATCACCGGCCCCGTCAGCAACGGATCGCTGGGGCGAATCGCACGCAACCCGCGCCGATCGAGCGAACTCACTCCGTCGTTGGAGCTAAAAGTCGCGTCGCTCGATGTTCTGGTGCCCCGCCTGCGACGCGCCTCGACTACGCCAGTCAGTCGAACCACGGTGGTCCGACCTGGGCACAGTCGAACTTCGCACCGCGAAAAAATTGCTCAAAACGAGCAAATCGTGCCCGCTCGGTCGGGCGACCACCCCGAGATCTATCAACTGCTGTTGGCGATTTTTCAGGGGCCATCGCCCGAGGATTATTACGCCACGCAAGACCAGCCCGACTACGATCCGGGCCATCGCTTGCTATTCAAGCGTGACGGCCGGTTGGTTTCACACGTTGAATTGAGTTATCGGTCCATGATGTTCGGTCGGCGTTCGTTGCCGGTCGCGCGACTCGGTTGGTTGGGCACGCTGCCCGAGTTTCGTTCGCACGGCTACGCTACGCAATTGCTGGTTGCCGCGGAACAACAGATGCGCAACCAAGGTGCCATGTTAGGCGTGTTGCGCACGCGCGAGCCGCACTTTTTTCGCCGGGCCGGTTGGGCGGTTTGCGGGCGGCACAGTCAATCGACGGCCCGCGCGCGCGATGTGTTGGCCCACTTGGCGATCGCGCCTGTCGCCGATCGCACTCCGCTCAGCATTCGGCTTTGGCGACATGTCGAGCTACCGTCGCTGATGAGAATCTATGCTCAGAACACGGCCGGTTCGTTCGGCCCGTTAGAGCGTTCTGAAGCTTATTGGCGCTGGCTGATCAGCCGCAAAGCGTTCGACTATATTCTCGTCGCCATTTTCGGACGCGACCGAATGGAACTGGTCGACACTAACGCGCCGATCGTGGGCTATGCGGCAGTGCGGCAACAGCGCGTGGTCGAAATGTTCGCCTCGCCCGAGTATCCGTCGACTGCCGTCCAGATGCTTTCGCGGACTTGTGGTGATGCGATCGAACGCAATCGCCAAAGTGTCGTGTTGGAAGCACCGCCGGCGGACCCTTTGCATCGGCTGTTCGTCGAGTCCGGCGGAGTCTTCAATCATAACGAATCCGAGTCGGGCGAAGTGATGATGGTCAAACTGCTCGATCCTGCGGGGCTAATTGCGACAATGGCCGACGACTTGGTCGCACGGGCCAAGGCGGCCGAATTACCTCCGGCTTGCGAACTTGGTTTGCTGGTCGATGGTCGCAAACAATCGCTCACCGTTTCATCAAGCGGTGTTACGCTCTGCGACGGTCGTTTGGGTCGAAGTTATCTTTCTTTGAAGAACACCGAGTTTACCCGGCTGTTGTTGGGTCATGGAAATATTCATGACGCGATTCGACAAGGGCGCGTTGCTGCATCGACGCAATTCGCCGCGGAAATGGCCGGCGTGTTGTTCCCACAATTGCCGCTCTGGCGTCCCAGCTGGGACGAATTGCCGGGCTAGCGGGGGCTGGGGCCGGGGATTGATCGGTGAGCAGCGTAAGGTGAACCGGCGGGAGGGCCGTATGGTCGTGCCGTAACGCCGTAGACCTTCGAAATGACCGGTTTCTCGCCGGCCATTTCCACTCCACGTTCCGAAGTCCGCACTCGCGGCGTCTCTCGCCCCTTTATCCCGCCATTCCCGCCAGCCATAATCAACCCTGTTCAATCGTCAAGGTTCATCGTGGTCTTATTCGGAGCGGCGCGTCTTGCAGTTCATTATTCAAACTCGTTTTGCACGTCGTTCGGCAACCAGGGCAGTTCTCACCGCAATGTTGCTCACGTCGACCGCATTCGCGCAACGGATTAACCCCGAGCAACGTCTCAAGAACGCCGAACAACGCGCCAAAATTGCCGAGCAACGCCTGAAGGGCAACACTCGGCAACTTCCCGCAAAGGCTCCGCCGTCGGCCGATTCTCTCACCCAGTGGGCGGCGTTTTTGCCCAAGTTGCGACCTGCCGACGTACTCGATTACGCCGATCAGAAACCGCACGATATGCAGCAGGCCGTCGATGCCGTCGAGCAATGGGCCGCCGATTTGGCTCGCTTCGAGGATGGCGAACGACCCGGTCAAGCGTTACTCGTCGTCAAGAATATGCTCGCGGCCAAGTCGGCCGTCGATCAAGAACTCGAAGCGGTCCTCGCCCAGCGAACGCTATTTGTCGAACGCCCGGAAAACGACCGCCGCCATCAGGCGCTGCGCAATTATCTGCGCAGCAGTTCGGCGCTGATCGATCTGTCGGGCCGGTTGCGCTACCTACTGTTCGACGCGCTGAATTTCGCAGTCGATATTATCGTCGAGCGGGCCGACGAGTACGACGCGCTGGTCGACGCGCTGATCGAACATCGCAGCGGGATCGGCGCAATCGTCGCGGCCAATGGTCTGTTCGATCCGCCGCCGAACAATTCCGACGGCGCAATGCCAATTCCCGCGGCGGCCAAGTTCAAAATTCTCAGACTCATCGGCGATACGGGGCAGTACGAACTATTGCCTGAGTTGGCGCGTTTGATCCGAAACCCGAACATTTCGCCGCGAATGTTGTTGGCGGCAGCGGATTCCGTGCGACGGATCGGCTTGCCGCAAGCGGCTCGCCCCAACCAGGACGGCACATTGCCCAAGCCGGCGATTACCGCGAACGAACTGCATGCGCTATTGGTCAAACTCGATGTGCGGCGATTCTCGCCGGACGATGCGCGCGGCCATGCGGCGCTGGTGGCATGGTTGGCCGATGTCAAACGCGCGGGCATTGTTGGTGACACGTATCGACTGGGCACGACCGATGTGCGGCCGGGCGATTGGCTGCTGATGCGTAATCCGTCGCCGTACAACCTGTTCACCGATTTGTCGCCGGGACTATTCACGCATGTCGGAATTGCAACCATCGAAAAGGGGAGCGACGGCATTCGACGAATGGTGATCGTCGACATTCCCGAGCGTGGCGCCGAAATGCCCGCAACCAACATCGATGCGTTCGTGCAGCGCACACGGCACTTCGTGTTAATGCGACATCCCAACGTCGAAATCGCGCAAAAAATGGCCGAGGCGGCAACGACGACGATCGGCAGTCCCACGGAGTTCGATCTGCAATTCGAAACCGACCGCGTGTTGCCGCTCAAGGGACAGCCGTTGGCGGGCAAGAAGATTCATACCTATTGCGCCGGGTATTTGTATGTGTGTGCGTTGCAAACCGGCCTGCCGCGTGAAGAGTTCTTTCCGCTGCGCGAGTCGCCCGCGACCGGCGGAACGCGCGAGAACCTGGCCAAGTTTGGTTTTACTCTGGGACTGGATTTGATCTCGCCGACCGGCGCGTTCTTTTCGAATAAGCTGCTGTTGGTCGGTCGCCGCGAGCCGATGTACGACGCCGGCCGCGAGATCGAAGAAGCGGTGTTCAACCACTTTGCTCTGCGACTGATCGACAGCACCGTCACTCCGGCGCCGGATGCATTTCAGGCACTACGCTTAAAAGTGGCCGAGGCCTCGAAGACCAACCCCGCGCTGGCCGCGGCATTGGCGAATGCCGTCGGAGTGGCCGCCGAGATGGACTTGGTCGCCGCGGCCAAGGCCAAGGCAATGGTCGAAACGCTCGACGAGATCGCCTATGCGGCCAGCGGCGATTATGTCGCGGCGCGAAATGCGGTACTAAATAGCCCGAATACTTCGGAGCGACTCGATGGGGCCAATCGAGAAGCAGCCCAGCGAGCCAAACTGCAGAAATTTCGCACCCGCCATGCCGACTTGGTTCGGCTATTCGAAACGAATCGGTTGGCTCCGCGTACACTGCGTATCGAGTTGGTGCGATACTACATTGCCGAGGGAAAGCGCAACGTGGACGCGCGATTTTTTAAGCCGAACGAAGAACTAAACCAGAAACCCTAGTGATACTCATCACAACCCGACCCCCAAGTTTCTAATCCCTAGTCTTCAGTCGCTACTTTCAAATGCTTCGATCACTTCGAATGTTGACGATGTTGGTGTTGCTCGTCGCCACGTTTGCCGCGTTCAGCTTTGCGCAGCCGGGGACCAAAGGCACTGGGCCTAACAAAAGCGGCAAGTCCGATTCGAGCGGCAAGTCGCAGTCGAGCGATGACCGCGAAGAAGAACGGCGTCCCAAGCCATTGCCGACCGACCCCAAACTATTGTTATTGCACAAGGACTTTGTATTGAAGGCGGAGAAGTTGGCTCAGGAATATGAGAAGGGACAGGACGTCGAGAAAGCAAAATCCTGCTACGAAGAGATCTTGAAGTTGGTGCCCGAGTATCCCAGTGCCAAGCAGAAGCTAGCGATCTTGCGCGAAAAAGAAGCCACGGCCAATCGCAAAGTGATCGACATCTTCGCGAACAAGGATTGGCAAGATACCGGAGTGACCGTGGTCGACGGCAAACCGATTCGCATTAGCGCCACGGGAACCTGGACCTTCAATATGTCCGCCAAGCTCTCGCCGGCCGGCATGGAAATTCCCAAAGAACTACGCGACTTTCCGCTGGGTGCCTTGGTGGCCTACATCAATACCGGCGATCCGAAAACATCAAAGCCGTTTTTGGTGGGCGACGGTTTGGAGCTATTGCCCAAACGCCCCGGCCGATTGATGATGCGAATTTACGATGCCGAAGTCACCGACAACCTGGGGAAAGTCAG
>JAYTAU010000739.1:0-6341 GCA_043737375.1 Planctomycetia bacterium | reverse complement strand
TGATGGACCCGAGGCAATCGGCGGTCAACCGTAAGAAACTACCGTTTGGCGAAGCAGCGCGCCGCCATCCAGGGTAGTTGGAATACGAATATTCGTTGTAACCGGAAGCGGTATTGGTTCCGGCTCCGCGGCTGAGCTAAGGGGCGGACGAAAAATAACTGCCTCACAAAATCCTCTCCCTCTGGGAGAGGGTGGGGTGAGGGTCGAAAATATCGGGAAGTTATTTTTCGTTCGCCCCTAACTGGATGAATAGCCTGCTTCAGTCAGCGCTGCCCGATATTCTTCCGGCGTGTTGACATTGCGCAACGAGATCAGCTGCGGGTCGACCTGGCGTAGAGCCGGCTCGTCGATCCAAACCGTGTCGAGGCGGTCAAACAATGCGTTGGTTCGCCGTTGATCTTCGTGCAGCATTTGTTCGACGACGCTCAACACATCGATTCGCACCGCGCTTGCTAACGTCTGACGAATGCCTGCGACCAGGGGAACGGCCGCTTGATGGTCGCCCAGCCGATCGCAGACGGCTTGAACGAACTCGGGCAGCAACAGCGGAAAATCGCAGCCGGTGAGATACGCGGCGGAAACCTGACGGTGAACAGGCCCTTGGCGTTGCAGGGCCGCTAATCCCGCGGCCAAGCCTTCCAACGGGCCGGTGTCGGGCCGGCGATCGCGGACGACGATGACATCATCGGCCAGGACCGGCAGCGTCTGAGATTCGGCGGCAACCACAACCAAGGGGATCAACGTCGGGCGCAATCGCTCGACGGCATGCTCGAGCATGGTCGTCGGACCAAATGTCAGGCCGGCCTTGTCTTGCCCCAGTCGGGTACTTCGACCGCCGCATAAAATGATGCCTGCGAATTGCATGTCGAAAGTGTACCATGAGGGAGGCTTGAGGCTGAGTTCGTCATTCGTAATTTGTCATTCGTAATTTTCTCTGATCCGCCGTGCTCAAACTCACGTTATTAAGTTCCGACCCGCTGCCGATCGATTTCGAGGGTCTCACGCCGGCTTGGGCCAGTGACAAAACCTTGTCCGAAATCGAACGGCAACCCGTGCGGCAGGGCAATCGCCAACTGCCGCTCGCCGAGCTGTTTCGTGTAGAAGGCGATCCGACGGACAACCGCCTGCAGATCAGCGGCAACTTGCAGTCGGTGCATCGCATCGGTGCGAAACTCGACAGCGGAACGATCGATATCGAAGGCAACGCGGGCCGACATTTGGGGTCCGAAATGAACGGCGGTACGATCACCGTGCGGGGCGATGTGGGCGATTGGGCCGGCTGCCAAATGCACGCAGGCACCATTCGCGTGCATGGCAACGCCGGCGATTATCTCGGTTCAGCCTATGCGGGGAGTAGCCGCGGAATGCGCGGCGGCACATTGTTGATCGACGGCAACGCGGGGCGCGAAGCGGCGCATTGCATGCGTCGAGGGCTGATCGCCGTCGGCGGGTCACTCGGTCCGCTTTCGGCCATGGAGATGCTGGCCGGCACGTTGGTCGTGTTCGGAAAGATGGGCATTCGACCCGGTGCGGGAATGCGGCGTGGAACCATTCTGGCGGCTCACCAGCCTGAGTGTGTCTTGCCCACGTTTCAACACGCCGGCAGCACCCGGCCCGTGATCGCACGAATGTTGCTGTTGCATCTGCAACGGCTGGGTTTCGAAATTTCTGCGACCCTGCTCGAAAGCAATTATGATCTATATCATGGCGACGGCGTATCGTTGGGGCGGGGCGAATTGTTGGTAGCGCGATAATCTTATTCCCACTTCCTCGTTCACACGCTCGGCTTCCTCGTTTCTCGTTGCCACGCTCTGCGCGGTAACGAACAGCCTGGACGCTCCGCGTCCTACGTTGAACGGATAGCAACCGACCAACGATTTTTGCCGCGGAGCGGCAGACGAGTGCGTTCCCACGGAGACCGTGGGAACGAGAAAAAGCAGTTTTCAAATACCCTCCACCCTGCACGCCCCACCCTCCCCATGTCTCGCGCTGTCGGAATCGATCTGGGTACCACGTATTCGGCTGTTGCGTCGCTCGATGCACAAGGTCGTTCGTCGATCGTGCGCAACGAGAACGGCGATATTCTGACCCCGAGCGTCGTCTGGTTCGACGATCATGAGATTGTGGTCGGCAAAGAGGCCAAGAAAGTCGCCGCCTTGCATCCGCACCAAGTGGCCGAATGCGCCAAGCGCGACGTGGGAAAAACGGCTTATTCCAAATTGATTCGCGGCGAGCAAATTCCTCCCGAAGTCATTCAAGCCTGTATTCTGCGACAACTGAAAGACGACGCCGTTGCACATTTAGGTTCCGACATCAAAGTCGTGATTACCGTGCCGGCTTATTTTGACGAACCGCGTCGCAAAGCCACGGCGCATGCCGGCGAAATGGCCGGCCTCGACGTGCTCGACATCGTCAACGAACCGACCGCCGCTGCGCTTTCGTTCGGCGAAAGCTTGGGCTACCTGTCGCCGCAAGGAGAAGCCCTGCGGCCGATGAAAGTCTTGGTCTACGATCTCGGCGGCGGGACATTCGATGTCACTCTGATCGAGTTGAAGCCGGGCGACGTGCGCACGTTGGCCACCGACGGCGATGTTCGCTTAGGTGGACGCGATTGGGACGAGACTCTGGTCGAACATGCGGCGCAAAAATTTCAATCGGAGCATCCCGACACGACCGATCCGCGCGACGACCCCGCCACTTTGGCCGCTGTGTATGCCGCGGTCGAAGAAGCCAAGCATACGCTCTCGGCTCGCGCGCGGACTACGATTCCCGTGCGGCACGCGGGCAAGTTTGTCGAGGTCGGCGTCACCGCCGAAGAGTTCCAAGAACTGACCGAACCGCTGCTCGAACGCACGGTACTGACCACGCGGCAAGTTCTCGCGGCGGCCGGAGTCGACTGGCCTCAGATCGATCGTCTGCTGTTGGTCGGCGGATCGACCCGCATGCCGATGGTTGCAAAAATGTTGGAACGCATGTCGGGCAAAGTACCCGACCGATCGGTACATCCGGACGAAGCGGTGGCGCGCGGGGCGGCGATTTTTGCGGGCTACTTGCTCAATCAGCGCAGCTCGACCGCTGCTCCCCACGTCACGGTCGCTGCGACGGCAGCAGAAAAAATCGCTCCGACGACACTCGGCGCGGCGACTGCAGTACATCCCACCGCATTCAAGGTCACCGACGTCAACTCACACAGCCTGGGGATCGAGGGGGTCGATCCGGCGACCGGCCGCAAAGAAAACATGGTGCTGATTCCGCGCAATTCTCCGCTACCGGCGCGCACGGTCAAAAAATGCGTGACTCGCTCCGCCGCGCAGAAGTCGATCGTGCTTTCAGTTCTCGAAGGCGAGAGCCGCGATCCCGAGCAATGCACCAGTATTGCGCGGGCCGTGATGCGCAGTCTGCCCGACGATTTGCCGCAAGGTTCGCCCATCGAAGTACAGTACGAATATGGCACCAACGGCCGGTTGTCGGTTCGCGCGCATCTGCCGGGAACCAACAAAAAAATGACGATCGACCTGGAACACAATCAAGGGATGTCGGAAGATCGTGTGCGAAAGTGGAAACGGGTGGTCGAAAACAAAGCAGGCTTCGACGCGTTCGAAACCCTGCTGGAAGAAGTTTTGGAAGAGCACGGCTTGAAGGAAACGCCCGCGGCTGCCCCGGCGACGGTCGTGTCGGCGAATCGCAATCGGTCAAACCCGGTTTCAACATCGGAAAGTAATGCTGTGTCGGCAGCTCCGGTTGCAAAACCTAGAAACAATAATCCGGTGTTAGCCACGGTCTCCAAACCGGTAGTTGCCGTGGCTCACGTGCATGCCGAATCTTCCGGCGAGAACGCTGGGCCTGGCAATGACTCGACTCAATTTGGTTCAACAGCGTCCGGTCCAGGCGACGTTGCTCGACGTCGAAACGGTCCTCCGCGCAGTTGGACGGTCACGATCGTGGGGCACGTTATCGCGCCGCTGCTGGGACTCTTACTGGCGTATTACTTGCTATGTTGGTTCACGCCCAAGGGGAATTTTCTGAATTTGCCGCTGCCGGGGCTGAAGTCCGTAAGCGATACACCGTAAGCGACACAGAAGAAAAGTAAGTCCGCGTCGTGTTAGCGAGTGGCGGCGGGGCAAGCGGCAGTTACGCGTGTATTTGCGACAGCGTAAAGCAGACCGACGTAGTCGGAGCAAATACAAGCTCGTCGCGACAGCGAGTGAATCTACGGAAACGCCAAGTCACTCGCCGGTGCTTCGAGCTGGTAGAAGCTACTCGAGTGCCGGCACGCTGCGCGGGGTCGGCGGCTGAGATGCAGGTGTCTCTTTCGCCGGTTCGGCGGGTGCGCCCTTTTCAACAGCCGGTCGCTCGACCGCACTTTTTTCAGCGGCACCTTTTTCAGTCGCCGGCGCGGTTCGATCCAACGCCCCCTTAGGCGATAGCGGGCCCGACTTGATTTCTTCGCGCCAACGCCGAACCGCGACTTGTCGCCGGGCCAACGTCCCTTCGGGCGCGTAATCTTTCGTCGCGGTCACGCCTGGCACTGCCTTGATGGCGGCGAACGCCAACACGCGGAACTCCAAATTGTCATGATCCATGTAGTCGACCAATGTCGCTGCGGCATTATTCTGAATGTCGTTGCGCGAGTAGCCCCACAACAATCGGTAGAGCTTCAACCCTTCGTCACCGCGTTGATTCACGAATGTTTCGCGAATTCGCTCGGCCGTTTCCGGTCCGCGCGCCAAGGCCGCTTGCAAACTTTCGATCTGTCGCGGCCAGACGGCGCGCTGGTCGGGGTCTCCTAGCGAAGGCAAAATGTGCTCGAATTCGTCCATCAGCGCCAAACTTCGCGCTGCCAAATATCGCAGTTCGAACCACCGCGGATGATCGGCCAGTTCGCGAATGCGTAGTGCCACGGGAGGCTTGTTTTCAATTGTCAGGGCCTGGTTCATCGGCAGCGATGCCCGTTGATCGGCCCCGCTCAGCGTTTCCAGCACGATCCATTTCGGCAATTCGTCGGCCCCGCCGGCCGCAACCGCCGGGTCGTATGGATGCGACGACAGCGTGAAACGTCGCGGTCCGACTAGGCGTTCCCCCATCGGCCGCTCGACACTTTTCCATTGGCTTTCGCCCGTGCCGGCATACAAGTCGATTGCCACAAACGCCCGCGACTTTTCAGGATCTGCGCCGGGCGGCAAATAGCGGCGCACCTCGGCCGAGAGCATGGCGTCGGGATCGACAAACGTCGCGGTCCCGTCTTTTCCGCCCAACGATAAACGCAGTTGCAAATCGGGCTTGCCGGTCGTCAGCATCGACATGCGACCGTATAGCAGGTGAATACCAGGAACCCCCTTGGCGTCCATCGGCAACAATTCAACCAATGTCTCACCCAACAGTTGAATCGAGACCCCGTTCGTCAGCGTCAGAGAGGGGCGATAAGTTGGTAGCACAAGCAACTTTTCGCCGGCATACAGGGGAGCACCTGGCGCGAGGCGCTCCCATGCGCTCTCGTTCTCCGTCTGTTTAAACCGCAGCAGCACATTCGTGTCTTGGCCAAAGCGGCCAATCGGTTCATTCGCACCGGCAGGAACGGTGCGCGGTTCGACACCGCCAAGATTGGCAGGCAACGGCGTGGTGGTCGGATCGGCAGGCAGCCGAGGGTCGGTATTGTTAGGAATTGTGTTGTTAGCAACTGCGTTTCCCGGCGCGGGTGCAATTGGTGCGGTACCCGAGTCGGTGGGCAACGTTGTGCCGTCAATCGGAATGGTCTTCAGCGCAGGAACATTGTTTGAATTGTTCTGAGTTGAATTGTTCAGTGAGGGGTCGCTCGGCGGCAGCTTTAGTCCATTGCCGGGGTTCGTTATGGCAGAATCGTTCAAAGCCGGATTGATTTGCGTGTTGTTGTTGACCGTGTTGTTGTCAGTCAGTGTGCCGTCGCCAGGGCCGTTGCTGTTAGCTGGATTATTGCCATTGCCCTGTTTTTTCGGGTCGGTCGGCGTTGCGACTTGATTGGGGTCGTTCTGAGCAACATCGACTGCGCCGAGACCCAGTAATTTCGCGACCGGGTTTGTGGCATCGAACGGGCCGAGTGCCCGTACGACTGCTCCTCCCAACAGGACGATCAGTAATAATGTGGCCGCGACGGCCCACAGCCGCGACCGTTGATCGTTGCGCAAGTAGTCGGGCACGGTCAGCGCTTCGCGGACGCGCGAGCGCGGGCTGACTGCCGGCTTCTTCGGCAGCGGGGGCGGAGCTTTGGAAATGGCCGAAGCACCGGATTGCACGTTGTTCGAATGTGCTGCTTCTGTTTGCGATGCGTGATCCGACCCGTGGGCGTTTTCGTCGCGCAGGGCATG
>JAYTAU010000738.1:0-6343 GCA_043737375.1 Planctomycetia bacterium | reverse complement strand
GAGCAAAGCCGTCGGCATTCGCCGGTAAATCATCGCGCAATCCAAAAAACTTCAACGGGCCCACGCTCGGCCAGCCGCCAAAATAGATCTTCAGGTTTTGAAACGTGCTAAGCATCGACAGCAGCCCATCCCCGCCGGAAAACACCGTGGGGATATTCTGCAAACCAAAAAACAGATGCGTCGGCTCCGTCGTTTGATACTTACTGAATGCTTCGAGCGTAATCAAATTCCCCTGAATCGGGCCCATTCGTTCCGTCGTCGGCGGACCCAGCACCTTGGTCAACATGGCGAAATGTTTTTGTGCGATCGGGCTGACGCTCACATCCAGCACAATGCGTTCACTATCTTTCTGCGTTCCGGCGTATCGCTTGATTGCGACAAATATCGGATCGAGCTGCTGCAATTGTCCGGCATACAGCTCCTCGAATTGTCGATAATCTTGCAGCTCCATGTTGGTGATACGATCGAAACTGACATCCGCAATCGGGGTAAAGCTGCCTTGCGCTCCGCGCAACGAATCGGCGATCGCACCGTTTTCCATGAACACCAACTTGCTACCATCCGGCCGTTGCCCCAGCGATTCGGGGAGCAACCCGGCCGACGCCAATTCGCTAAATGCCGTGTCGCGGCCTTCGTTCTTGGCAGCCAGTCGGGCCATTTTGAACATTGCGATCTCGGTCGTCGATCGCAGCCGGCGATACATTTCGACGCGGTAGCGCGGGCCGGCCAGTTCATGAAAAAAGCTCGACGACAAATAAGCGAACACGGTATCTTCGCGATCGAGCGGCATCCGCATTCTTGCGAAACGGAACTCGCCCGACTCGCCGAGCGAACCGGTGCCCGCGCCCGCTTCGTAAAAGCGGCGAACCAGATTCCGCGAGGTCGTCACCAGATGGAAGTCGCCGTCGACTGCGTAGAACGATCGAATGCGATTGTCGGGCGTGGCGATAAACGAAACTTTGTGACCGGCGATTTCGACTGTCGATTCCTTCGCGTCCGCATTCGCAGCCAAGGCCGCGGCGCGTTGCGAATTAAAATCGGTCGATAACGCAAAGTTATTGCGCGCTTGAAACAACATGCCGATCCCTGCCCCCTCGCGCATGAACGGGTCGTGGCCGATCATGGCCACGTCGGCAATCACCTGCGGACCGAGCAGGGCCGCTAAAGCGTTCTCGCGCAGAATCAACTGCTGCTGCACCCGTTCGTTGACCGAGTAGCCCAATCCGCGGGCGGTGATCAAGTTCCGCAAGTCGCCGCCAAACTCGTCGATCACCCCGCGAAACCACTGGTAATTGGCAAACCCGTTGAACCGCACGTAAAAGCATTCGGCTGGCACGTGTTTGGCAATCGCTTCAATTTTTACGTCGTTGGCAATGTCTGGAAACACCAGTTCCGGCGGCGGCAGTTGCTGTGGCAAAGGTTCGCTAAGCGCCTCGAGTCGGCCGGTCAGCATCAACTGTTCGAGCATCTTGGTCCGCGCCGTTTCGGTGCCGACCAGCACGCCCAACGCTTGTTCAACATCGTCGCGACCGAAAATGCTCGGCTCAGGCTTGACCGGGGGCAAGCGAAGACGGCGCGAGAGCATGCTAGTCAAGTAATTGTCGATCAGCACCGGGTACTCGTCGTTCTTGTTCGCCTGGCGAGTCGAGTCGGCATACTTGTCCCACCACGATTGCATTAGTTGTTGATGCGCGGCCGGATCGCGACGCGGCGTAATCGTCCGTCTTACGCCCGTCGGTGCAAACAGTTCCAAATCGAGCGGCTCCTCGCCGGTGAACAAAAAGTAGACCGTGACCGTCTGAGGTCGATTGAGCACCTCGCGCAGGATCGCACGCACCGGCTTGGCATCGAACGCCGCATAGAGCGCGCGGCCGTTTTTTTCGACCAGCGTAAAACCATGCTCGTTGAATAGGCCGTTGCGGGCTTCAGGCGGCATTTGAAAACTGATCGAGCCGACTCCAAACGGCCGACCGACCACGGCATCGGCAGTCGCTTCGGCGCCGGCCAGCGGACGGCGACGAAGCAATTGGGCCTGCGCTGATGAAATGTTAATGAACGTTGCCAACAACAAGGCCGCGAAGTAGCAATATCTGAACCGCAGAAACATCATGGCAGGTTCCTCGAATTAAAAACCCGGAGATATATTCCGGTTAGTCGGTGTTATTGAACGCCCATTGAAACGGAATAATTCCGTTCTATGGCCGCCGATCATTATACGGTTTTCGGCGTCGGCGACGCCTCCTACAATTTCCGTTGGCTGTCATCCAGATGAAAGTCGACGACCAGCGGCAAGTGGTCCGACGCCTTACGCGCCATCGGCGAATGCACGACGCGCGCCTGCTTGAGCACAATGCTACCGCGGACAAAGGCTTTATCGAGCGAGCCGAGCGGCCAGTAGGCCGGGAACGATTTGAACCTTGAGACTGGAGTGGTGACCAGGGCAAAACCTGCGTCTCCAAACGCCCCGGTATACAGCGTGTTTCGCCAATCGTTCATGTCGCCGATCATCAGCACGGGCAATTGTTCCGACTCTTTGAACAAATGGTGATGTAACAAGTGATGAATTTGCCAGTGCCTTTCGGCCTCGGCCAGCCCCAGGTGAAAGTTGACGATCTGCAACGCCCCTTCGGGAGTATCGACCACGGCCAGTTGCGCGCCGCGCGGTTTTTTGTTGCGTAGCCGGAGTGACACTTGATGTTTGGACAGAAACGGCCAGCGCGATAGCATCAGGTTGCCGTACACTCCGGTCTTCAAAGGCACATTGGCCTGAAACTGATGCGCAGCCGATTTGAAGTATTTGGCCAAGAGCGCAGGCTGATCGTCGAACTTGGAACGCCGCACCTGACGGTCAACTTCTTGCAAACAGATCAGGTCGGGGTTTTCGGCCTCGATGACGTTGATTATGCGTTCGAGCGAATAACGCCGGTCGCGCCCGCCAATGCCTTTGTGAATGTTGTAGCTCAGGATGCGCATTATGTAGAACGGAATTCATTCCGTTTTTGGTAGGATGTAATTCATTCCGTCTTTGCGTAGGACAGATTCATTCCGTCTTTTATGTTGTGCATTGCGTGGGTAAAAACATTTTGTAATTGATCGTGATTGTCAAGCGATTGCTTTGAGCAACTTGACAGTTCACGCCCGTGGAGACGGGAGATGTTTTCGACAGCGGACAACAGCGAGAGCCAGCTCGGTGGCGATAGCAACTCCCGACCCCGTTCAACCATTTTGCGTACTTTGCGTTGTTGCGTGAAACTCTTTCGGATCGCGCAGCGTGCATTTTGCTTTCGACTTACCAATCGACAGCCACTTTATAAATCGCTTTGAGAACTGGTCCCTCGCCTTGCAACGGAGCGTGCGCGTCGGTCGGATAGAAAATCATAAATGAGCCTGGCATTAAACGCAGCCACATCAATTCGTGATCATTATAGAACTGAATATCTCGTTGATCGTTGAATGCTCCGATGGGCTTCGTGCAATCTGATAAGGATTTCCAGCCAATCAGTTCGTCAGCCTGAGCAATGTCGGGATCCCAAAACAGAAACTGAATATCGATATACCGACGATGCACTTCAAGGTCAGTGCCGCCATCGCCACGTCCAACACCGCGTTCGAAGATCACTTGTAGCCGCTCACCATCCAAGGCGTGTCGACCCAGGTCCGGGACAATATGTTCTTCCAAACATTTAGCATATGCAGAGCGCAAATGGGCGAACGCCGGCGCGAAGCCGGGATGCAGCGATTCGTATTTGGCGGATTGAGCGAGTACGTCAAGGATCATGCGTTGTGTGGTCGGTGGTCAGTGGTCCGTTGTCAGTAGTCCTTGGTAAGTGCTCTGCTGACCGTTACAAAGTGCTGCTTTTTCCGTTTTCTTTTTCCCTTTTTCCCTTAGTACTTCGTCCTTGGTACTTCGTCCTTGGTACTTCGCCCTCACCCGTTCAGCTCGACCGCTTCTTCCCAATGTTCATACAGGGTGGCCAATGTTTGTTGCTGCGTACTCAATTCGTTCTTTAAATCGCGCGTGCGATCGCCGTTGCGCAGCACTTGCGGATCGACGAGCATTGCGTTGAGCTCTTCGATCCGCAATTCACGCTCCGCGATTTCACGTTCCAAGTCGGGCACTTTACGATAAGTAAAACGCCGTTTGCGTTTCGGCTGATTGACTTGCGTGTCAACGCTGTCGGTCTTGATAGCTGCGGCTTCGCCAGTTTCCGACCGGTGTAAACCCTGCCGCTCGCCGGATGCTTGTTCCGTTTTGTTTACCGGTCCCGCCGCACGACTGTCGCTACGCATTCGCGCAGCCGTATGATCGGAGGCCAGCCCTTGAGCAACAAAGTGCAAGTACGTGTCATAATTGCCTGGTAAGACGCGAAAACGATTCGGTTCGACAATCAGCAAATGGTCTGCCACCCGATTCAAGAAATACCGATCGTGGCTGACAAACAGTACCGTCCCTTCGAACGCCAATAGCGAACGCTCAAGCGAATCTCGTGCCCATAGGTCTAGATGGTTGGTCGGTTCGTCCAAGACCAGAAAATTCGCGTCGACGCCCGACAGCCTGGCTAGCGCGGCGCGGTTGCGTTCGCCGCCGCTGAGACTTTTGACTTTTTGAAAGACAATCGCGCCGACCAGACCAAACCGCGCCAACAAATCGCGCCGCTCAGGCTCGGTGAATTCCTTTCCTGGAGGCCGCACGGCGTCGACCACCAGAGCCTCGTCGTCCAAACCGCTCAGCAATTGATCGAAGTAAGCGACTTTGACATTGGTTCCCAATCGAGCGCGCCCTTCGGTCGGCTCGATTTGGCCGATCAAGCACTTCAGCAACGTGGTTTTTCCGGTGCCGTTGGGGCCGACAATTCCCCAACGCTCGCCGCGTTCGATCTGAAAACTGAGGTTCGCAAACAAAGGCCGATCGAAGCTTTTGCTGAGCTGTTCGGCACGTATGACGATATCGCCGGCGCGTTTGACGGGCGGAAAGCCCATCGACGGAGCGGCGATCTCGCGCGGGCGATCGATGCGTTCGATGCGAGCCAGTTTTTTCTCGCGGTCTTTGGCTTGCGTCGCTTTCTGGCCGTAAAAGTTTTTGCGTATGAAGTCTTCGGTCTTGGCGATCTCGATTTGCTGTTTGTCGTACGTGCGTCGTTGAGCTTCCAGCCGTTCGGACTTCTGTCGCCAATACGCCGAAAAATTTCCCGGATACGAATCCGTGGTGCCGTTGTAGAGTTCCAACGTGCGCTGCGTCACGCGGTCCAGGAAATACCGATCGTGACTGACGATAATCATTGCCTGATCGGAGTGAAGTAGAAAATCTTCGAGCCATTCGGTCGCTTCGATATCCAAATGGTTCGATGGTTCGTCGAGCAGCATCAATTCCGGTTCAGCCAGCAATAATTTTGCGAGCATCAACCGATTCTGCTGCCCGCCGCTGAGCTGCTGGATCGGTTGTTGGAAGCTAGTGCTGCTAAAGCCCAACCCGCCTAGAATACGCTCGATTTTGTGATCGAGATTGTAAGCCCCGCGCGAATGCAGTTCGTGCTGCAATCGATCGAATTGTTTACCTAGCCGGGCGCGCTCAGCCGGATCGACGGCGGCCGCCAGATCGTGGGCAATCTGCTCGGCGTCGTGACTCAACGCGATCAACGGGTCGAGCGCCGTTCGCGCCTCGTCCCATAATGTTCGGCCCAACGAGAACTGCGGCTGCTGCTCCAAATAAGCGATGTGAGCGGTAGAATGCAGTTCGACGGTGCCCGAATCGGCCGATTCTTGCCCGGCGAGAATTTTCAACAAAGTAGTTTTGCCGGTCCCATTGGGTCCGACCAAACCAATTCGTTCTTGCGGACGAATTTCGAACGAAACCCCGTCGAGTACCGGCTCGGGCCCGAAATGCTTGACGAGATTTACAATTTTCAACAGGATCATGAAGACTTTTTATTCTCTAGATTCATACAAGACGCTTTTGTATTCGTATTGTGTCATTCACCCGATTGTGTGTGAAGTCCCGCAACGGCTTCGCGAGCACTCGACAATCGGCTACCATAGTCCCTTTCCCGCTCACGGACACCGGAAGATGGGACTGGTCTCTTGCCCAACGAATACCTCACGCTTACCGCCGACTCGAATCAGGTCCGCGGGCTGGCTCAATACGCCATTGATTTCTTAAGCGGTCGCTTTGCGCCGCCGGACGTTGTTGCGCTGCGCACCGTCGAGCGGTTTCATCTCGACAGTATCGCCTGTGGAGTGTCGGCGATTGCCTGGGGCGCGAACGCTCTCACCGTGCTGCGGGCCGAGGCGCTGGAATATGTAGTCAATGATTCAACAACGCTCGCCGATGGGAATCGGCTCCTAC
>JAYTAU010000737.1:0-2545 GCA_043737375.1 Planctomycetia bacterium | reverse complement strand
ATCAATCGTTACCTTGACGAGTTCATTCTCAAGCACGTTGTCGTGAACAATCGCTTTTTCGCGACTGCGAGATTTCTTGCCGGCGATCTTGCCGGTCAGAGCAATATCACCCGGCCCGATCCAAGCGAACCCCAGCGGCGGAAGCTGGACGATGGCGAGCCGCGTTCCATTGCCCTGGTGACTACTCGAAAGGTGTTGTGTGCCACTAGCTCCGCCGGTGCTAAGGGCCGCGAGTTCTTCAACAGCGACGACCGGCCCTTCGACATTCGGCAGCGACGATAACTCAGAAACATCCACACCCACAATTCTCGAAAAACTCAATGAATTATAAAGCAATAGCCCCTGCTCGCTCGATGCGACTTTCGATTGCGCATGCTGCGGCAAGGCATCGGGTATCAGTGTTCGAGTGAACCTGCCCGCACTCATCGCGACAGCCGCCTGCAGTTCTTGCTGCAGCGCAACGAACTGGTCGCTTTGCGATAGGTCAGCGTCGGCCAAACGGGAGTAGATATTCTGAGATGGTGTCCTGCCAGATTCGACATCCTCCGACCCGCTCAACAATGCCGACCAGGTTCGCAGCGCGCACATCGTACCGATCTTTCCCCGCAATTCATGGTGTCGCCGAATCGAAGATACGAAATTCGCTTTGCCCTGATGAACGGCCTGTTGTAAATACGGCGCGCGATATTGATCGGGCTCGAACTTCGAGAACTGGCCCGCTGCGTCCGTGTTGGCGAAGAATTCTTCGATCGTGATGAACTTGCCCAACACGTTGGCATACTTGCCAATCCGCCGCAAATCATCGTAGTAGATCGACGTTCGACCCGGCCAATGCACAAACGTAAGCATCGACACATGGTCGTAGTCCATCGACTCGCCTAGCTTCTCGGGCAGCGACAAAATACTGGCCGGATCGTTGGCATCGAGCGGCAAGCGACCGATCGCGTCGATCGACGTATAGTTGGTCCCTTCCCACATCGTCTTGCTGCGATCAGACTGCGGGAAACGTCCGTCGTCGAGCGTCACATGCAACGCCCCCTTGAAGCCGCAACCACGCAAAATTTGCGGCAGCCCGGGCGACAAACCAAAACGGCGGCGTCCGTACACGGTGGGACTGCTACCTAAGTAACGCTCATAGCTGCTACGTCCGAGCTCGAACTGAGCAAGAATCGATTCGAGCGGCAACAGCGGCAACTCGACCTCGCGAAATTCGCCGCCGATCAGCCCCACACGATGTTCTTCAATCCGTTGCCGCAGCAATACGAGCGCCGCCGGCTGCGACGCGGCCAGACGCTCAATGACCTGGCCTGATGCCAACAAATTGACCGGCTGATCGTGTTGCAATTCGCTTAGCAACTCCGGACCCAGCGTTGACTCGGCCAACAATGTGAAGTCGATGAGATGCGTGTCGACCGGATAGAAATGCCCGCGAGCTTCGAGCAGCGTATCGAAGCAACGTTGCAGTCGATCGCGGGCGACGTCGTTGTTTCCGGCGGCCCAAGCCGCGGCCCCGGCTGTTACGCTATCTTGAAACAGCACTTCGTCCAGATGGCTCATGTAGCGCATCCGGCGGGTTAGCAACTCGGTTATCAAGTAACACAGGCCCAGCGCAATAAAGTCCGCAGCCAGCGACTTATCTTGCTCCCTCTCCTTTTGGGAGACGGTCGGGGTGAGGGCGTTCTGCTCCCTCTCCCTCGGGGAGAGGGTGTCGTGTTCCTCTTCTCCCTGTGGAGCAGGAGTGAGGGCATCCGGCTCTGTAAGCCTCGCGAGCAGCAGCTCCAGTATCGCCGCACGATCCGTCAGCCCATGAATGAACACGGCCCCTTCTTGTTCGGCGCGAGCGATCAGATCATCGGGCAGGCCATGTTCATCGCAAACTGTCGGTGCAACCATCCAACGCCCCGAGAGGTTCTCGGGCGGGTCTTCGACCCGGCACCATGTCGGCATTTTGCCGGCGGCCGCGATGAGGGCCGGATGCCATAGCACAGTCCAGGCGGCCAGCAAGCCTTCCGCCGCTTGGCCTGTGTGATGGGTCGGAAAATCTTCGATGCTGTGGCAAGGCAACAGAATGACAAGTTCGGTCGGTTTCATCCAGCGAGCATGGCCGGACGCGGGCCAAACGTCAAGCGGGTGCAGTTTAACGAGCATCGGTTTGTGTGCCATTTGTCTTCTCCGGCGATTTGCTGATTCAGGCTCGACGGCCGATGGGCATCCAATGCTTAAGGCGCTCAATGCCATGCAAACGATCAATCGGATTTCGGCGTCACATGACCTGCAGTACCGGCGGAGCCCGTGACACGCGAAACTGAGTTTTTTCACGATCGCGTAACAACAGCCCCGTTTACACGCTTACCCCAGTCAGAGCCTGGCATGTTGAACTTCAACTGCTCGTTTTGCGTTGGCGAATGATCGCGGCACGATACGAGTTCCTCCCGCAAGGTATTGCTTGGCCTGATGCAACCAATTACGCCTCATCACAACTCTTACTCGCAGGGAATGCACTCATGTTCAAGCATCTCACATCGCTGCTGCGCACCCGTGCGCA
>JAYTAU010000736.1:0-2547 GCA_043737375.1 Planctomycetia bacterium | reverse complement strand
ACCCGTGCGCCGCAGCTTCGCACTAGATTTCATCTCGACCTCGGGTTGTTGCTCAGCTTCCGCCGCGGCGCTGGAGAACATTCGATTGCTGTTCGATGGTTGCTGTTCGAATTGAACCTCACTGGACGAAGCCCCGGATGGTTCCAAATCGGGTACGAAAGCCGCGGTTCGCGCTCGGTGCATGTTCGAGAACCTCGATCCATGGCTACCCGTTTCGCTACGAAGGGCAGCGCCGACGGAACGTTCGTTGCCGACATACTGATTGTTGACGGTCTGATTGTTATTTGTGGTCATATCTCCTGAAACCGATCGCGCCGGAGTTACCGCCATCGCTCTGGAGGTATCGGCCGCGGTACGAGGCTTCTGCCAGCGCGCGGACGACTGTGACGGCGGACCATACTCGATGATGGGTAGTTGCGACCCCAAATTGTCAGCCGGCCTAGTTGTCTCGATCGGCCGAGCGTGGATCGGCTGCTGGTCCCTCGCATCGGTGGGTAGCATTGCCGGCGGCTCGCTATCGACTGGTTTGAGTTCTCCGATCAGCGAAGACCCCGGGTTCGCACCGTAGCTAAAGTTCTGAGTTTGTTCGGGCGAACTGAGTTGTGGACCGCGAAATTCAGCCTGCCCATCACGCAACACATCGACAATGGACGAAGCGCGTTTCGTGGACGCCGTATTCATGTCCGAGGGCATGAGTTGCGAACCGCGTCGCAGCGGATCCACGGCCGGCGAGCGCGGAGTGCGGTCATCGCTACCTGGAAACGGGCCTCGCGGCGTGCGATCGCCACGCGGATTGGCGCGACCGCTGCCTGTACCAGTTCCGCCGGTGCCAGTGCCGCCGCTGCCACTATCTAACGGGTTGGTTCGCGGCGAGCTATCGTTCGAACGCGGTAAGGGCGATTCGTTGCGCAATTCCGGCGGCAAGTCGGGCGAAAGCCGATCCAAATCGGGTATCGTCGACTGCGGACGCGTGCGATCGCTGGGTGAACGCGCTGCGTCACCCGAAGGCCGCGTGTCGCCGGGGCGCGGCGGCGCTTCGCGACCGGTGCCTGCGTCGGTGGGCGGCAACAATCGGGTCGGATTCGGTACATCCGCCTCGTTTGCGGGTTTGGGTAATTCTGAAGAGGGCAGCGGAATCGCTTCCTTAAAGCCGCGCTCGGCTGCCGCTGGTTCGCCGACAGGCCAGCGACTCCAGCGGGTCGGATAGAAGCCGTTGGTGACCCGGGCCGGAATGCATTCGCCGTTAACGCACGGGCGTGACGGTGCATGCGGTCCGGCGGCCCAAAGCCATGTCGGGCCGCAGCTCATGCCGATTGCCAGCGAGCATACCGAGTTGCCGAAAAATTGTTTCCATCGCATAATTTACCATCCTTGAGATCGAAGGGGGGCCGATCGCCGTTGAGCTCTGTCGGCTTCGTTAGCTTAGAAGCCGGTATTGAGACCGCCAGGGAATTGTTGTAAGGTTTGAACGGTATTCGCACCCAAGATCGAGAAGCCTAACACGCGTTCGAACGGCGCGATGATCTTGGCGAGCCGCGAATCGGCGGCAATCCAATGATCTTCTTCAATGAAGATTCGATCGCCCGGCAAAACTTGGTAGTTGGTCGCGGTGCCGGCCCCGCGTGTGATGGCCTCCCATTTGACCGGCAATATCTGAAAGCAACCGCTCTGATCGGGCGCCGGTCGGGCAATCCAAATGTTTTTGCTCGACAGTCGAGAGATTCCGTTGACTTGGCTGATCGCATCCAACACCGTCTCGTTGCCGGTAATTGGGAAGCGCCCAATCTGATCGCCGAAGCCGGCCCCCTCGGTAATCACGTAATAGTGTTTGCTCTGATAGGAAAATACGCTGACCGAAACTCGCGGTTGTTCTAAAAACTTGGACAAATGGCGCTCGATCTCGGCGGTTGCTTCGGCGATGGTTAAATTGGTGACATGCACCGTGCCGTAGGTGCCGAGATTGATGAAGCCGTCGAGGCCGACGGTGTGTTGCCCGTTAATTTGTTGCTGTCCGGCGGCCTCGGCCAAGGTCAACGACACTTGTGGATCGCTGAGCGTACGTCGCATTTGCCGTTCGACGGCGTCGCGGGCTTCATCTAGCGACAGTCCGGCAACTTTGACTTTGCCGTACGCAGGGCCCAGGTTCAAGAATCCACCGGGCTCGACAATGAAAATCTGGTTCGTGATCGGGGCATCGATCGGCGTTCCCTGGGCATCGACCTGTAATGCGTCGAGCGGTCGAATGCGAAACGGCGACTTGGGGACTACGCGGAGCGCTTCGATGAGCAACACGTCCGGCGGTTCAATCCGGTAATCGGGAAGCGAGACCTTATCCAATTCGCGCCCGACCGGTTGATATTCGTCCGGACTGCCATGTACAAACGTGGAAACAGTCGAAGGATGCGCACGGCCGACGGTGCTACAGCCAAGCAACGGCAGCAAGGGCACTAGCATCAGGACGCCTTTGAGCGCGGTAAGGCAAGCTTGTCCCCAACGACGATTGTATTTCGAAAGCTGTGGCATAAATGGACGCCGTGTGAGCTCGCC
>JAYTAU010000735.1:0-15541 GCA_043737375.1 Planctomycetia bacterium | reverse complement strand
GGCTGCCAGCGCTGAGGATCGGCTTCAGTGATCATGCCCGAAAGTTTGCAATAGACGTTTGGCAATGAGGCAAACGCGGCCAGGCCGCCAGCGGCCCGTTGGAAAACCCGGTTCACCCGACCGACCTGTTGGCGACGATCTATCACGCCGTGGGTCTGGACCCGGCTACGATCGTTTACAACCATCTCAACCAACCCCGCGAAATGGTGCAGGGGAACGTAGTCAGCGGAATTTTTGCGTAGACGATCTCGTAGAACGGAATTTATTCCGTTTTGTAGCATCAGCCCACCGCCCAAACGGCATGGCCCGCCGTGCCGTATAAAAGGCCAACCGCCATTGCGCGTACATCGGGGTCTGAGACGCCTCCTATGATTGCCTTGCCGGATCGGTGTCTGAGGCACCCCCTACAAACGACTTGCCAAATCGGTGTTGGCGACGCCTCGTACCACTTTGCTGCCAGATTTATTTGACAGTCGCCCGTTCGTGACACACTCTTACTAATGGATAGCAGGGCCGCTCTCTGAGTCATGTCTATCGGGTCTTTCGACCGTACGTTTCTTAATCAATTCAATTGCCGACGACCACTGGTCGCCGGGGCCTTACGCTCTGGGGAGCAACTTATGCAAAATCTTTGTAGGATTTCTGCGCGCTCGTTTGCGCAAGTTTCACTGCTGATCATGGCCGCCTGCTTTGTGGCGACATTCACTGATACCTTGCGGGCGACCGACCCACCTTCGAGCGTCGCCAAGATCGAAGAAGATTGGGAGTTGATCATCAACGAACCAGACGTCGAGAACAACGCTCCGCAAGTCGTCTGCGTCACCTCGCCGGTGAACAACGTCGATGGCGTTTATGCGGCGCTCGAACTGAATCACGGCACACTGCCCGAATACTCTGCCGGCGGCCTGCAACTGCAAGCTTGGAACGGCGAGGACTGGCTGTCGGTCCGCGATCACGCGGCGACGACACTGCACCACGACAACGAAACGGTCACTTGGACCATGCGGATGTGGTTGCACGATAACAAATTGAATTTCAAAGTGGTCGACGGCAGCAGTCAGTCATGGGGCGCGTTTGGTGGAACCGGCTTTATCAAGCTTTCGATCAACAATCCGCCTAGTTCGCTCGATGGTTATAACCCCGATGTATCGAAAACTAATTCGGGCGTCGGTTTCGCCTCGCAGCGCGTGCAATCGCTGAAGCTCAAGCGAGTCCGCTATTACAACGCCTCGAACGAACTACTTTTGGAAGATACCACGTCACGTACCGTACATCAGCATCACTAAACTCTGTGCGATTAGATGTTTGCGAACGATAACTCCCAATCAGACACTTCAACGAATCGACACCATGCAATACTCTCCATTATCACCACAATATCGACGACAACGCGTGCCGAATCCTCGGGATCGTCGCGGAAGTATTCTGTTTCTGACGATGTTCTTTTTGATCGCTTTTGTCGCCTTGATCGCCATGAGCGTCGACATTGGATATCTGCAAAGCGCTAGAGTCGAAATGCAACGCTCTGCTGACGCTGCCGCGATCGCCGCAGCGTGGGAATTGGTTGGCAGTAGTAATTCGCAGAACGCAAAAATTACTGCCGCTCGCGCCAAAGCGGCCGAGTTCGCCGCGCTAAACAAAGTTTGTCAGTCCGCGCCCGTCGTAGGTTTGAATGCCGCCAATGGCGCCACGGGCGACGTCGTGATGGGTTATCTGGCCAATCCGTCCGACCCCAATTCGTCGCTCAATACGAGCGACCCCAGCAAGTTCAACGCAGTTCAAGTCCGCGTTCGCCGCGACTCGGGGCAAAACGGCGAAATACCGCTATTTTTTGGGCGGGCACTGGGCCGGTCCAGTATCGCCAGCGAGACCCGCGCTACGGCTGCCGTGCTCAGTAACTTTTCGGGCTTCAGTGCGCCGACCGGTTCGAACACGCTGCCGATACTCCCCTTCGCGCTGGATAAAACGACTTGGGATGCATTGGTGGCCGGCGGCGGCACCGATACCTGGCGATGGGACTCCGCCGACGAAGCGGTCAGCAATTACTCGGACGGCGTTAAGGAAGTCAACTTGTATCCGCAAGGAACTGGCTCGCCCGGTAATCGAGGGACGGTCGACATCGGCGGCAACAACAACAGCACCAGCGACATCGCGCGGCAGATTACCGACGGCATTAGCGCCGCCGACATGGAAGATTTTGGTCGGCCGCTGGAGTTCGACGCCGCTGGCAAATTGTATCTCAACGGCGATACGGGCATCAGCGCCGGCGTGAAGGACGATTTGGCCTCGATCATCGGGCAGACGCGGATCATGCCGATCTTCGAAGCGGTCAACGGGCCAGGCAACAACGCCATGTACACCATTGTGCAATGGGCCGGCGTACGGGTGATGAGCGTCAACCTGACCGGCAAAATGAGTAGCAAGCGATTGATCGTACAACCGGCGACGGTAGTCGTGCGTGGCGGGGTTCCGGCGACGGGCGATCAGAAAACATCTTATGTCTACTCGCCAGCGTGGCTGGTCCGCTGAACGACCACCAATCGCGGCAATTAAGAGAGACCACGAAACACACGGAAGACACGAAAGTGTATTTCGTGTTTTTCGTGGTCATCTGACTCGGCCATCGTGGAGTTGATAGAACCGCGCCGCGTTGAGACCGAAGATCTGTTCGCGGTCGGCGGTGCTGAGAGTTGTCAAGTTTTGTTCAACAGCATCGACTACTTGCCCATAACTTCCCGCCAGTAAGCAGACCGGCCAGTCGCTGCCGAACATCAATCGCTCGACGCCAAAAGCTTCGATCGCGTGATCGATATAGGGTCGCAAGTCGGCCGGCTGCCAGCGCTGAGGATCGGCTTCAGTGATCATGCCCGAAAGTTTGCAATAGACGTTTGGCCATTTGGCCAACGCGGCCAGGCCGTTCGACCAATCGTCGAAACTGCGGGTCGCTATCGATGGATTGGCGATCGGCGGTTTGGCCAGATGATCGATCACCAGACGCAGATCAGGTATCGTAGCAGCCAATTCGGCGGCGAAGGGCAAATGTCGCGGACGGATCAGCAGATCGTAGGCTAAGTCGCGTTCGGCGACGGCCCGCAACCCGCGAAGTACATCTTCGCGAAGAATCCAACGATCGTCCGGCTCGTCGTGCAAATTATGCCGCACGCCGACCAGTCGCTCACCGAACCGGGCCGACAGCAGATCGAGCGTCGCGCCGACATTCGGATCGATCAGGTCGACCCAACCGACCACGCCGGCGATCCAAGGATTGTCGGCAGCCAATTCCAAGAACCACCAGGTCTCGTCGAGCGAGGCGATCGTTTGCACCAGAATCGATCGATCGATGGTTTGTTCGTCGAGCAGCGGTCGCAATTCGGCAGGCCCAAAGTCGTGATCGAGCACCGGCGTTTCGCGGGTGATCCAAGGGTATTGGTACTTGCCGATCTGCCAGAAATGATGATGCGCGTCGATGCGTTCGGCCACTATGTAATCCTCAAGAAAAGATCACCACGGAGACACAGAGACACGGAGAACCCGAATCGAATGTCGCAGGCGAGTCAGCTTTTTAAATTGAAACGAAACAAATCGCAAAGGACATTAGAAGTTGTTTGAGTGGGCATACGCTACTCCGTGACTCCGCGTCTCCGTGGTACATTCATCGAAATGGAGTCGAGCCCGATTGCGCGGCGGGGGTTGTCGCTGGTGAGTTTTTGTACGTCATGTTCGCTCAGACCGAGTTGTTCGATCAGATTGCGTGCGACTCGCGGCATGCTCATCGCCGCGCCCACTAAGTGGCTGCCGTCGGGTGACCGCGCTACTAGATCGTCGCCGATCGTCAGCGACCAGCGTCCCATCGTGTAGTTGCCCGGTCCCAGGCCTGCCGGAGCGACTGCATCGGTCGTGATAATCGCGCGATCCAATCCCACCAATTGCAGATAATTTTTCAGTGCGGGAAACGCCACGTGCGCCCCATCGGCGATGAATGTAACCCAGAGTTGGTCGGTCAGACTGAGCACCCGCTGCACGATGTTGTCGTGCCGGTGCATCAGCATCGGGCAGCCGTTGCCCAAGTGCGTGAACATGGTCAGACCGGCGTCGATCGCCGCGCGCAGTTTGTCGAGCGTCGCGTCGCAATGCCCGGCGGAAACGATCACACCTTCGCGCACTAGCCGGCGAGTGACCAGTAAACCCAGGTCACGCTCCGGCGCAAGCGTCATGATTTTACAAAGTCCGCCGGCCGCATCGAGCAGTTCGAGCGCGCTGTCGATGTTCGGGGGCAGCACGGCGTCGCGCGGGTGAGCGCCGCGGTAGCCGTCGGTCGCGTTGATGAACGGTCCTTCGATATGGATGCCGGCGATCATCTGCTTAATCAGGGTATCTTGTTCGCGCAGCTCGACCAGCCGACGCAGTCGCGCGCACATGACCGGCAGCGATTCGGTGATGATCGTGGCCAGAATTCCATCGAACGCATCGGCGCGCAGCCGCTCGCAAGCGGTACGCAATGCGGCAAGCGACAGATCGTCCTGATTGAAATCGACGCCGCCGTAGCCGTTGACTTGCAGGTCGAAGAAGGGCATGGAAGGGGGCGGGGATCGGGGTGTTACACTTAGGAGCTATAACTTTATAGCAGCGTATTTCTTAGCAAAGCGCGCCCTCACCGCTCGTTCCTCGCTGCCTCTCCCAGAGGGAGAGGGGTTTAAAAGATCCGGCTCGTTGAGCAGGACCGGAACGCCACGGAGGGCGTTCCCTACAGAATCAACATTTTCGCAGCCACTGATCCAAACGGAATGAATTCCGTTTTACGAACAAATCTCCGGCGAGTGGCGCACCACTCGCCGGAGCAATGATCTTTTCACTTTGACTACGGAGCCTCGTAAGACGAGTCCGCAGCAGTCGCACCCGGGGCACAGTTGCCATCGGCACATTCGCCGCCGCTGGTCATGCCGCCCCCTTGGAGTTGACCCACGATCTGTCGCTTAGCTTGTGCCGGCTGATGGAATATGACCGGCGGAGCACCGTAGCTCTTTTCGGTGATATGTACATGGTTGGCCGGCTTCGGATAGCTGAGGCCCGGCTTCTGCTTCACGTCGATCGTCACACGTTCGGTCGGACCCGGAATGCTGACGTGCGTGTGATTGCGCATCACATGCTGTTGCAGTCCGGCTGGAACTCCTAGCGGAATATGCGGAGGTCCGGGCAGTCCGATCGGAGTGCCGGTGATCGGCATTCCGTACATCGGTGCGGTGACTCCGGCGACGAATTGCGGCGGCAAACTTTGAGCGCCTGGTCCGCAGAATCCACCGTTGGCAGCCATACCGAATCCGCCGCCGACGGCCTGATATCCGGCCCCGGCGATACCGGCTCCACCGGCGACTTGCAGATCCTTGTTACCAATCCGAATGATCGCCATGATCGAGCCTTTGCGGTCGGCTTCGACAATCGGATCGACACCCGGATCGAGCCGCGTGCTGACCAACGTCTCGACCCCGGCCAATGCCAGTTCTTGATGCTCGGCATCGGGCAAGTAAATCACCTTGGTGACGAAGTTGCCCGACAGCACCTGGTCGAAGTCTTCATCCGTGAGTTGGAACGGAATGAAGTTGTGAGCCAAGTAGGCTTCGGTTCGCGGACTAGCCGGAGCGACTTCCAACGTCGGGAATAACTCGACGCCCGGACGACCCGGGATCTCGGTCAACTTGACGCGATATATTGCGCCCTGTCCGAAGTTGTAGCGGCCTGGCACGATCAGCGGTTCGCTGTCGAACAGGCCGGGACCGGTTACGTCCCACATCACCTTCATCCCATCGGCACCGATAAAGCCGACTTGCGAAGTGGGTGCAAACATACCCGGAAAGCCCAGCATCGGCGCTGTGGGGCCCAATACTCCTGGGCCGGGACCACCCACGCCGGGGCCCGGATGCATCAGCATCTGAGCGGGCGGCAGTACATTACGATGTCGCGCCACGACGGGGCGGACTTGGTCCAGGTGCTTGCCCGGCGTGTTATGCGGCAGGCGGCAACCTGGTGCTGCGATGGCCATTGCGGCCAACAGCATGGTAAACAATACGCGATGATTCATAAGTTCCCCCCTGAGCAACGTTCTGGGCCGGCGATTGCACCCGCTCGCCGTCTGACATTGAACGACAACATTGAAAGACAAATAACGCACGATTCGACTTGCACTGCGTCACACTGAATTGATGTGGACCGGTTTCCAAAGCCGGCCTAAAATGCGACGCCGCCTGCCCTCTCCCACTAATGCTTCAACCCTTGTCGCGACAGCCGTTGGCGAACGCATTGGCTGCGCAGAACAAGCCGCTGAGGGTATTGGTCGTCCTAGTACAACACGATTCTTTGGCAAATCCGGCAAATCCGACACATGAAGATCATTTACCCCATCTTCGCACTGGCGGGAATTGCCGCTGCGGTGCTGTGGTGGCGCGGGGGAGATCAGCCGGCGCAACTCTCGATTGCCACGGCGGTAACGACCAACATGCCATCCGCCGATGGCGACGCGCAACAAGCCGGCAATCTGGTGCAGCGGGCAATCGAGGGCTTACATGCACGCCAATCGCTGAGCGTCAACCTGCGACACCGGATTGATCTGTTCGACAACCAGTTCATCGGCTCGGGCTTGTATCAGCAGCAAGGGCAGGGGACCGAGCGACGATTTCGCCTCGAACTAAAAATTCAAGCCGGCGATCGCATCACCAGCCTGCAACAAGTGGGCGACGGACGCTACGCTTGGAATTTTCAGGAATCGGCGAATGGTCCGTTGGTCAGCCGTATCGATTTACGGCGCGTCCGGAACGCGCAGCTGAAAGACGCTAATACAAGCTCGACGCTCCAGCAAATGCATCCCGACTCGCGGCATTCTACTGACGCCGGGCGCGGGGCGACCGGCAACTCGGCAAATCCGATGAGCGAACTAAGCATCGGCGGGTTGCCACGTTTGCTCGAAGCGCTGCGACAGAACTTTCGTTTTACGCGAATCGAAGCCGGCCACTTGGGTGAGACGCCGGTTTGGGCGCTCGAAGGGGAGTGGCAGCCGGAACGTCTGGCCGAGTTGTTGCCCGAGCAGCGCGAATCGATCGTGGCGGGAGGGCCGGCCGACTTTAGTAAAGCACCGCACTTGCCGCAGCGCGTGGTGCTGTTTCTCGATCAGGCCGAAGCATTTCCGCAGCGGATTGAATATCGACGCCAAACATCGGCAGGGCAGGGGAGTGCAAGCGAAAAGTTCACGCCGATGGTCATCCTCGAATTTAATCAAGTCGAGTTCGATGTATCCATTGACCCGCGACAATTCGTCTATCAACCTGGCAAGCAAGACGTGCTGGACACGACCGACGCGTACTTGAAGAGCCAGGGGTTGGCGGAGCGGAGGTGAGTGAAAAGTTCTCGTTCCTACGCTCCCGCCTTCCTCGTTCCTACGCTCCGCGTAGGAACGTTTGCTATCGCCGCTCCGCGGCACTGTGGGACCGTGTTATAACGTCGGGTGCCTTGCCCACGACGGGCTGCCATGCCCACGGCTTTGCGTGGGCATGAGAACAACATTCAAGCTCTGATCGCGATTTGACGCGACACGGAAAGTCATGCCCACTCAGGGCAGTGGGCATGGCACCCGGCGAATTCGGTCTGCATCGTCCGACGTATAAGGCACTCGCGAGTCTAGCTTAAAAATACTCTTCACCTTGACAGGGCGTTTAGAGTTCTTCAAATCTTGCATTTGCTCGGTCACGTTGTTACGTGCAGCTTCAATATCTTGTGGACGCGCTTCGTTAATCGCATCGAGAGTCACTAATGCCCATTCGCACATGTCGATTTGCAATGCATACAGTTCCTGGCCTTTTTTGTGTCGTTCCGTACACCACTTTTCAATAGCTGTACGTGAGATTACTTTTGGATAAAGCAGTTTTCTAATGGTTTGTTCGTCCAACTGCATGATGTGTTTGGCGTATGGCGCTACCAGAGCATCGCGTAGCATTATCTTGCATACGTCGCCTACTGAATGGTTGTAAACTTCTGAGTCGTATTGAAGGGTGATGCAATACTCACGGTCATTCACATGATCCAGGATAGAAGGCCAAGCGGTATCAATATGTTCCGTTAACGCATCAATGGTTTTGATTACCCGTTCTTGCTCCTTCCAATCGTAAGTCTCGGAGAAAAGTGCCGTCTGATCGGGTATGGTGCCTCTAATTGCCGGCGGTTTATTCTGATTTCCTAGGGATTTAATGGCATCGATCACGTTAATCGCAAGTACCTTGTTCCGTGGTTCGATTGCAGGTTTCGACTGCGCGTTCGCCGTAGAGTACGTTCGCGAATTCCCCAAGAGTGCTATTATCAATATCAGAACTGCGTTAAATCTCATGGTCGCGTCCTTTGTCAACGTATCGGAATTGTGGATGGATTCGCGAGTTCGAAGTATTACCCAATCGATTTCATTTCCGATTTCAGATTTCCCCATTCCGATTTCGCCCCTCGCCCGCCAACACCGCCCCGACGCGAATCGCTTCGATCATGCTGCTGGTCTCGGCCCGGCCTTGCCAGGCCAGATCGAACGCCGTGCCATGTGCCACGCTAGTGCGCACGATGGGCAGACCTAGCGTCACGTTCACCGCGCGATGCATGCCCAACAGCTTCAGTGCGATATGTCCCTGATCGTGGTACATCGCCACGACACCGTCGAACTTTCCGTCGCGTGCTGCAACCATAAGCGTATCGGTGCTCAGCGGTCCTTCGGCGTCGATCCCCAATGCGCGCATCCGTTCGACCGCCGGTCGGATGATACGTTCTTCTTCGTCGCCGAACAGCCCCGACTCCCCCGCATGTGGATTGAGCGCGGCGATACCAAGACGAACGGCACCAAGACGCGGAGCAAGTGTGCCGCTGGTTCCGCCAGTGCTTTGAGTACCGGATGTACTCGCACGCTTCAACTTCCGCATCATTTCATCAAGCAACTGCGCAGTGCCGACGATCGACGCTTCGTTGAGATGCGAAAACACCTCGCGCAGCGCCATGTGCAAAGTGACATGCGCCACACCCAAGCCGGCCGAACCGACGATCTGCGAATCGTGTCCCAGGTATAGCATCATGGCAAATTGTTCGACGCCGCACAGCTCGGCCAATAGCTCGGTATGCCCGGGATAGTGGTGGCCGGCTTGCCAGAGCGCGGCTTTATGCAAAGGTGCCGTGACCAGACCGTCGATCTCGCCGGCAAGTGCCATTCGCGCCGCGGCCACCAAGGCATCGTATGCCGCCTGACCGCTGCGTGCATCGACCGTGCAATGCGCGACCCCAAGCACAGCGTCACTGCCGGTTCGCAGACAATCGATCACCGACGGCGTCGACTCGGCCTGCGCCGGCGAGTCGATCTCGCGCACCGTGATCGGCAGATGCAACAATTCGACCGCTCGGCGAATGATCTGCGGATGACCGACGACGAACGGCCGGCACCAACGGTGTACGCGCGTGTCGGGCCAAACTCCGACGATTGTCTCGGGCCCGACTCCGGCTGGATCACCCACGGTAATTGCCAAACGTGGTCGTTGCATGGTGCAATTCTAAGCGGTGGATTATTGAGCGGATAGCCGTTTCAGCGGACTCTGCCGTTTTGACGATCGGCGGATCGCCGGGTAGACTGACGTTATTCAGGGAGTAAGCAACAACGGGAATCACCGTCAGTCGAATCGAGTTGGTGCTGATGACCAACTACGAAATATAGTCTCAGATTAGCAGGCAGTCATGCGAGTGCTCATTGTCGAAGATAACAAGGACGTGGCCGAGATTATCAAGAGTTTGGTCGAACATTGCGGGCACCGGCCCTGGGTGGCATACGAAGGACCGTCGGCGATCGCCATCGCGCGGCACATGGCACCCGAGTTCGTCTTCACCGATATTGCCATGCCGGGCATGGATGGCTACGAGCTGGCTTCGCAACTACGTTTGCTGTTAGGTAAAGAAGTGCCAATCTATGCGATCAGCAGCTTCCCTGAAGACGAACAAAAGCGTGTCGACGTCGGCATGACCGGCTATGTGCAGAAGCCGATTTCGATCAAGATTTTGCAGGGGTTATTGGAATGCAATATTTGATACGGATGCGCTAGTAACTCGGTAGGGAAGGCCCTCCGTGGCATTCCGGCACCGCGAGCAAAGCCGGAACGGCACTAAAGCACGCTCGCATCCATCCGGTGTGTTGGTTCTGTCGCTTGTCTCGTTTTAGTATCGCTTGTGATTCGCATCTTCTCGACATTGGCGCTGTTTGCCGTACTGTGCGTTGCCGCGGCCATGTTTCTAGGTCTAGGCATCGGCGATCTGTATCAGCCCGCCGATACTACATTTCATGAAACGCTGCGCTGGGCCACGGTGCATCGGCTGACGGGAATCGCCGCGGCATTGGTCGTCATTTTGGTCAACAGCATCGTGGTGACCTACTTCATCGGCACGAGTCGTTGGTGCCGCGAAGTCATCGAGACCTACGGCTTGGATCGCGAGTTGTTCGTGCAAAGCCAAACGCTCAAACGACGAACATTTCCCTGGGCCGTGGCCGGCATGTTGGCAGTCGTCGGTGTCGCGGCACTAGGGGGTGCAGCCGATCCTGGCACCGGCATGCGCAACACGGCCGACTGGGTCACGCCGCATTTCTTAGCCGCCATGAGCGCGCTGGCTTTTATTTGCCTGGCGTTTTTTGTGCAGGCAACCAACATTCGCGCGCATAATGTCATCATTCACGAAATCGCGGACAAAGTTCGGCAAATCCGACTCCAGCGCGGTTTGGAAGTTTAGCGAAGCGATTGTCGAGCAGGTCATCTTTACCTTAGGGGCGGATGGAAAATAACTTCCTTGTTAACCCCTCTCCCTCTGGGAGAGGCGGCGAGGAACGAGCGGTGAGGGCGAGATTATCGGGACGTTATTTTTCGACCGGTGCTAAGTACATACAGTTCGAATTTTTCCGCGGGCGAACGATGGGCAAATCACACGATGAGACGCTCTGGCTGATCTGCCCGGCGTGCAAGTCACGCGTCGCATATCGAGCCGAAAGCGGTCTCGCCGGTACGCGTTGCACCGGCTGCGGTGAAGCGGTCGGAATGCTGGACGAAACGGAAATCCCGACCGGCTGGAAGTCGCGCGGCGCGATTGCCGACGAAGACTTTCAACCGTCGATGGACGATGACGAGTATAAAGTCTCGGCCTGGGTCGAGCCGATCCGACCGGCTTCGGAACCGATCGCCACGGTTCCCATCGTGGTCAAACCGAATCCGAAAGCGTTCCTACACGTCGAAATAAATCCGCCTCCGCGCCCGTTGTACATCGCCGGGGTGTTCTCGTTTCCCTGGCGGCGGCGCTCGATCGTACCCTGGCTGGTGATTTCGATCGGATCGATGCTGTTTGGGTTGATTACCGTCGTGGCGATTGGCGGATTGTTGAGCGGCTCAGCTCAAGGCGCGATCGCAGCCGGAGCTGCCGTGTTGGTTCTGGTCTGGGTCGGGCTCCTCACATTTTCGTATGCTGCCGCCTGCTTGTTTTCCGTGGTCGACATGACCACCTACAACTACGACCTCGACGAAGATTGGCCCGAGCCCGATTGGCGCGAACGTGTCTGGCCGCTGGCGTGGGTTTTGTGGCTGATGTTTCTTGCGAACGTACCAGGGTTCGTCGCGGCCTACGCGTCCGGTGCCACATTGGGCGCGATTTGGAGCCTCCAAGTCGTCGCAGTCGCAATCCTATTTCCGTTTCTATTGCTTTCGTCGCTCGAAGCCGATTCATTCTTCATACCGCTCTCACCTCCGATCGCTCGCAGTTTGCTCAGCGAGGGTTTATCGTGGCTAGGATTTTACGCGTTGACAATGTGCCTGATCGCCGGCTGGAGTTTCCTGACAGTCGAGGGGTTCTTCGAATCGCCGTATCTCGCGATCATCGTAACCGCACCCGTGTTTGGCGCGCTGGTGCTGATTTATGCTCGCCTAGTGGGCCGACTGGCTTGGAAGATCATGCGACCGGGCGAGCTCAAAGTCGAAGCATGGCGCAGATCGCGCGACCGCCAGACAAGCCAAGAGAACCCGGCCCATCGCGACGACGCGTCGAGCAATCGACGGAGCAGGGGAGTGGGGAAGTGAAATCGAGGCTAGGGGTGTGAGGCTTGAGGATTGAGGTTTCGAACTCCTCTCTAGTCTCAAGCCTCACACCCCTAGCCTCTTGCCTCAATGCTTGTGGCCGTGTTCATGCGGGTGTTGTGCATTCGGATGCGGCGCGTGATGATCGTGCCCTTGGTTCTCGATAAACACCAGACCCCACGCCAAGGCCAGCCCCAAGACAAGCGCGATCGAAAGCTTCATGCGGTCGTGGCTATGAAATTGCAACTCCGGTAGCAAATCGCTGGTGGCAATACACAGACACGCGCCGCCGGCAAAGCAGAGCGTGCCTGCCAACAACGGCGTCGACCAATCGCCGGCCTGATTGAGTCCGAGATAAAATACCACCACGCCCAACGGAGCGACCAAGGCATACAGCAGGTTGACGATGTTTCTCGCGGCGGCAGACCAGCCCGAAGCGATCATCAAACTGGTGATCGACAACGAATCGAACGGCTTGTGTAAAAACACCGCCAGAAAATATCCCAGCCCGGCAAGTGCCCAGCCGTGCTGATGATCCCATTCGGCCGTGATTGCCGCGCCCAGGGTAATGCCGTCGACCAAACTATGAATGGTCAGACCGAAGAACACGCCCCCCCAAGTAAACGCATGGTCGTGCGCGTGTTCATGATCGTGTGAGTGGGCTTGGTCGTGCGCGCTGTCATGGTCATGGTCGTGATCGCAATGTTCGCCATGCACATGCACGTCGAGCAACTCATCGGGCGACTCGTGCGTATGAAAATGAAACAGCCGCTGCAGGAAAAACATCACCAGAAATCCAATCAACACCCACCATACGGTGCGATCGATGGCGCGGGCCGAGTCGATCAGCCCAAATTGCTGAAACCCGTGCGGCACCAAATGCAACAAACCGATGCCAAGAATGACTCCGGCAACGAAGCTGATCGCGGTTTGCATGCGATCGTGCGTCAGCTTAAAAAATCGGGGCAGCCAGCCGCCGACTAGCGAAGCCAGCATAATGAGAACGCAATACATGGCGGCGAGCGAAACGGGCGTCATGAGCAAGGCGCGGGCAGCAGTTAGAGGCTTGAGACTTGGGGAGGGAGTGCGTTTAGTCGGCGGCCTGCAATCCCAAAGGCTGCTTAGCGGTTGGGCCATCGGCCCACCTGAATCGTGAACAACCGGTTCGTGTCCGCATTGCAATTGCAATTCAGTCGCAACACGTATTGATTGTATCCCCTGCCATGCTAGTTTAATAGCCGATGCTAAGCCCATGGATTGCAATCCGTGGAAATTCACGGATCGGACGGGCGGTCAGTCTCTAATTCACGGCTTCGTGAATCAGAAAATTTTGGAAAAGCCATGCGCGCATGCATTCAACGCGTCACGAGCGCACACGTCACCGTCGAGAGTGAAATCATCGGTCAAATCGGATCGGGACTCGTCGTATTGTTGGGAGTGGCGACCGACGACAACGCGGACGATGCCCGGCAATTGGCCGAGAAGATTGTCGAACTGCGAATATTCGCCGATGCTGCCGGCAAGCTGAATCGCTCGCTCGCGGAAGTTGGCGGCGCAATGTTGGTTATCAGCCAATTCACGCTGTTGGGCGATTGTCGCAAGGGACGCCGGCCCAGTTTTATCGATGCCGCGCCGCCGCAGTTGGCCGAGCAGCTTTACGAAGCATTCGTGGCGGCAGTCAAGTCACACCAGGTACAGGTCGCGACCGGTCGCTTTCGCGCCGATATGCAAGTCTCGCTGGTCAACGACGGTCCCGTAACCATGTTGTTAGATAGCCGCAAACTTTTTTAAAATCGACGTGCGGGGCAGGGGGCCGCTTCGAACAACACAATTAGTCGCGGTGAAAGAAAGGGTTCGGTGCGAATCTCTCTTCGTGCGAAATCGGCACGAGCTGCCGCTGTGTGCCTGGTTGGCTCACTTCGAACGGATTGTCTTGTTGCTGGGTGAATGGTTCGTTCGCGGTTGCATTGGATTCCCATGATTGTCGCGACGGTGACATGGTTTGTCCCGGAGTGCTTGGCGGCAGGTACTGAGGAACGGTATTTTGACCCGTGCGATTCTGCAAGTTGCCGTTTTGCTGGCTACTGTTCGGCGAAGCGTTGGGGCGAGGAATCGCCACGCGCGGGGCCGTCGGCGTGCCGATTCGCGATTTCTGATTGGCAATCGTTTCGTACCAATTCGAAGAATTTTGTTCGAAGTGGTTCATCCATTTGGGATCCTGCGATACGAGATAACTCAGAATCGCGACCTTGCTGTAGGTGGTGAAGTTGGCCCAAATACTGTCTCCCCACAGCTTGATCGCCGTGCCTGACGAGCTTTTCAAATACAATTGCCCGCGCTTCACGCCGACGCTCCAGATCTCGTCGAGGATCAAGTGCGACATGAATCCGAGCAGCACCGCGCCGGCGTTGAAGTAACGCATGGTGATGTCCTCGTGATCGAAAACCAAAAACGTGATCTCGGCGGCGATCAGCGCGGCCGGAATACTGTGAAACATGCCGCGATGCACGGTGTATTTTTTTAGCAGCCCGGCCAAGCCGAATCGTATCACCAAGTACACGACCATGCCCGCCAGAATCATGGTCTCGAACGGCATGCCCAACCGCTCCCAACGTCGCACCATCATCACCGGCACGGCGGCCGCGGCAAAGGCGATGCTCTCGCGCAGCGGCACGCCTGAGTCGCTATCGAGATCGGGCAACATGCCTGAAACACTGCACAGCCCCCCTGCCAACACGCACGCCGGCAGCGGCACCTGAAAACCAAAATGCGCCGCCACGGCACCGCCGACGCCGATCACGGTGCTGGTCGTAATGTGGGTTTTGAATCCGGCCATGACATCCCTGTCATAAAATGAAAACGAACATTCTCACTACGCAAGCGACCGGGTTTATCCCGGTCGAGAATTTCGTCGCAGACTGTAGCCTCGTGCGCTTGAAATGCCAAGATCAACCGGTTTGCTCAGGGCCCTTGAGAATTGTTCGAACAGCCGGAGTTGAATCCTTCCGCCGGGATGAACCCGGCCGCTAGCTTGTCAGGCAATCGTGCTAGCAATCAACTAAAGTGGATCCTGACTGCACTTCGCCGTATCGACACACAGCGATATACTTTCGTCGCTTGTTGAACGCTGAACACCTCACGGAACGGAATGAATTCCGTTCTACTAACTCAACGGACTGAGTGCTTGCCATGCAGTGGTACGATATCGCTATGATCTGTGTGTTGATCGGCACGACGGTCTTTGGCGCCATGAAGGGCATGGCCTGGCAGATCGCGTCGCTGGCGTCATTGGTGATGAGTTATTTCATCGCCTTGCGGTTCAGCACGCCGCTGGCCGAGACAGGGCTGTTCGGCGCGCAAGCGCCGTGGAATCGATTCGTGGCGATGCTGGTGATTTATCTGCTGACGTCGCTGGCGGTCTGGCTGGCGTT
>JAYTAU010000734.1:0-2551 GCA_043737375.1 Planctomycetia bacterium | reverse complement strand
CGTTTGGCGTTGCGATACATTTCTGCTTTTGTGTCGTTCGTGTGTTTCGTGGTTATCTACTCCACCGCAGCGCCGACTATTTCAGGTTCTCGGTCGAGAGCAGCCGGATCGAACGCAGGTTCATCAACGGCACGCCTTCGACTTTCGGCGAACTGATTTTCAATACGTGACGCCCGGCGGGAGCAAGCCGAATCGTGCCCGGGTGCTCGGTCAAAAAATCGGTCCAACTACCCGTGTCACGAACCAATTGGGGCGGTAGTTTGTAGGTGTCGTATTCGATCAGATACGAGGCAGCGATCGGCGCGGGCTGCGCCGCGTAAACCACTTCAACCGCAAACAAACCGGAGCGCTCGATCGTGAATTCCCATTCTGCCACGCCCGACGTAGCGGTCCAGCCGACGATCGCATCAACCACTTCGTCGGTTCCAGGGGTGCCATCGATGGGCAGATAGCGCGGCCCGCCGGCAAGTGTCGCCGTCGCGGCGGACAGCAGCACCGAGCCATCGGGCAAAGCGCGAATGGCGTTCTTCCAATCGTTAAGTCGCAAATCGTGTTGAAGATTAGCGTTAATGTCCAGCTCATCGAACGGCTTCGGCGATCGGGCATCGGCGTGCAAATCGCTTGGCAGTTTTGCTTTAGCCAACTCTGCTTTTGCGCGGGCGTCCAAGGCTTCGAAGTATCGAGTTGCGCCGATGCCGACGAGCGCCGCCAACCCGGCGACCAAGATCGCAATCACGGACCAGTAGTACCAACGTGGCATAAAAGCAAATGTTTCCGTAGGACGGACCTTTAGTCCGTCGCCGTCGAAGACGGACTGGAAGTCCGTTCTACGATTTATGGATATTTAGCGGAGGATGGAAAATAACTTCCTTACTATCCCCTCTCCCTTGGGAGAGGCGACGAGGAACGCGTCGGTGAGGGGGCGAAAATAATCGGGAAGTTATTTTTCGACCGGTCCTAAACGACCTTCTCAGGAATGTTGAACGGCGCGCGGTACTGTCGCGTAATCAGCGCATTGGCAGCATCATCGCCGATAAACTTTTCTTTGTCGCCGTCGAACTTCAAATGCTTTCCGACGCGGTATTTCAATCCGTCGAGCTTTACGCCGTTGGCAGCCAAATGCCGGCCCATGCGCTCGACGGACTCGAACGCATCCTTGTTATCGCCGAATGTCTTGGTACGCGTATCGAACGGCTCGTCGGTCGCCAAGCGGTACGAGGCATTGGCCAAATGGCACAAGCCCGACGAATAGTGCCCTTCGAGAATGTCGGCATACAGTTCGTCCGATTTGCGACTGCGGACCGCGGCGATGAAGTTGTCGGTATGGTTGCCGCTACCACTGCGAGAAAGATTAAACTTGGCGGGCAGTTCGCCCCCGGTGGTCGAGCCTTTGGGATAAAATTTTCCGCCGGCCAACACGCCCCCTTCGTAGTGATAGGTATTGCCGGTTCCCTGGTCGTAATACTTGTCGCTTTTGAGTCCGCGAACTTCGAAGATCAGTTGCGTCTCGCCGTAGTCGAAGATGGCGACTTGCGTGTTGGCGGTTTCGCCTTGATCGGTGTAGCCGAATCGACCGCCGATGCTCATCACGCTCTTGGGCCAGGTTGCTCCGGGAATTCCCCAGCGGGCCTGATCCATTTCATGCACGCCTTGATTGCCGATGTCGCCGTTGCCAAAATCCCAGAACCAATGCCAGTTGTAATGCACCAAGTTGCCATGATAGGGCTGCTCTTTCGCGGGGCCGAGCCACAAGTTGAAGTCGAGCCCTTCCGGCGGCGGAGCGGCTTCTTTGCTGTTGATGCTACCGCGGTTTTTGTAGCACATGCCCCGTGCGATCAGCAATTTGCCCACTTTGCCGCTCTTGGCCAGCTCGGCGGCATACAGCCCTTTGGTGCCGGAGCGATGCTGCGTGCCATGCTGGACAATGCGGCCATGCTTGCGAGCCATATCGACTGCGATACGTCCCTCATGAATATTGTGGCTGCATGGTTTTTCGACGTAGACATCTTTGCCGGCTTGGCAAGCAAAAATGGTCAGCGGCGCGTGCCAATGATTGGGTGTCGCGATGGTTAAAACGTCAACGTTTTTATCGTCTAATGCCTCGCGAAAATCTTGCACGCACTTGGGTGCCTTGTCACCCTTACGTTCAACGTGCTTGATTCTCTTCTCGAACAGGCGACGATCGGGATCGATCAGATAAGTGACCTGCGATTGCTTGCCGCCGGCGAAAGAATCGATGTGCGAACCGCCCCGCCCGTTGATGCCGGCCACGGCCACACGAATGGTATCGTTGGCACCGATGACTTTGCCGCTGGACTTGGTACCGGCAATCGTAAAAGTCGAAAACGCGGTGCTAGCGGCAACCGAAGCCTGTAAAAACTGGCGGCGTGTGGGACGAGCCATCAACAACTCCTACGATAGTTAAGGCGGGATCGAACGATTCAAGCAATCGTGAACGGTGGGTTTCGAGCAAGGATTTGATTATGACAATTAGGCAAGCAAATGTCACGAAAAAGCTTACTGGATCGAAATCCAGAGGTGCAAACGCGTT
>JAYTAU010000733.1:0-15569 GCA_043737375.1 Planctomycetia bacterium | reverse complement strand
GTTGGCCGCGAATGGATACGAATGAACGCGAATTGTGTTGCACAACGCACTTCGCCCGCCGATTGCCCAACCAGTGCTTCACGGCAGGTTAATAAAACGAAAAAGCCAGTTGCTCGTTCACGTCGAGCTAGCTTAAACACAAAATTGGACCGCTATGGAAAGGAAAGAACACGAATCATCAGTAAACAGCGGGTCAACTACAGCAATAGATTATGTCGCCGCAGGGCCTCCGACGAATGTGAAGTTGAAGCGAGAGGCGAAGTCGCGGGCGCATTCTGAGCACACCCAGTGCCGATTATCCGCTGTCACGTAAGCTTCGTGTTGTACATCGGGGGCTTCATCAGCCGCAAATGTCGCCCAGCAGAAATCGCAATGATCATGGTCCCAGTTCGCGTGACGCTGAATCCAAACCTGCCACGTTAAATGCGCGTTGGCTAAGAAACGCTCTTGCCCAAAGCTCAGGCGCCAGTCGTCGTCAGCGGTCTCGTGCGGCATATTCAAACCTTCTTAATTCGTTCGACGCTGGAAGCCTAACGTTCGTCTTAATCTTCTCCGTGCCTCCGCGTCTCCGTGGTAGAATTTCTCGCGTCGACTATCGTTTAAGTTTTGCCGTTTCGACATAGTAATCGATCGAACGGCGCAATCCGTCTTCGAAGCCGATCAACGGCTCGTACTTCAGAAATTCACGAGCCATCGTGATGTCGGCCATGCTTTCGCGAACATCGCCCAGACGCGCGGGCTCGAACTTGGGATCGACGTTGGTCTTGAGCAGCTTATTCAGCGCCGCAATTAGTTCCAGAAGGCTGATCTTTCCGCCGGCAGCGACGTTGAACACTCGCCCCGAAACGCCCTTGGCATCGGCTGCCAGCAGATTCCCCTGCACGACATTTTCGATATAAGTAAAGTCGCGCGATTGACCGCCGTCGCCATAGACGGTCGGCTGCAGGCCGCTGAGCATGGCCGTGATAAATCGCGGAATCACCGCCGAGTATTCGCCAAAAGGATCTTGCCGCGGACCAAAAACATTAAAGTATCGCAGCGCGACCGTTTCGATCTCGCCCATCGCGGCAAATGCTTGCAGATACAACTCGGCGGCCAGCTTGGCTGCGCCATAGGGAGAAATTGGGATCGGCAGATCGGTCTCGCGCTTGGATGACGTCGGCTGATTGCCGTAGGCACTGCTGGAAGCCGCATACACCAGGCGACGAACGCCCGCCTTGCGTGCCTGATCGAGCAGCAGCACGGTACCCGTGACGCATGCGGCATGGGTATCGAGCGGTTTTTCGACGCTCCGTTGCACCGAGGCCAGCGCGGCTTCGTGAAAAATGCAATCGACCCCTTTGACGGCTGTCGCGACCGAAGTCGGATCGGTTAGCTCGCCTTGGATGAACTCCACTTTGTCGCGAATGCTGGTCAGGTTCTCCAACTTACCGGTGCTGAGATTGTCGAGCACGCGCACCCGATCGCCCCGCGCGACCAGTGCCTGCACGATATGCGATCCGATAAAGCCTGCCCCGCCGGTCACTAAAAAGGTTCGCATAATTGCTTTCCGAAGTGAAGTTCAAGGTAGCGACACTGTGTGTCGGGTTGCGTCCGAATAATGGTCTCACTAAATATAGTTGGCGGCTGCGGGGTTGCGCAACCGCAAATTGCTCGTTTGGCCGCTCTCGGCACAAGAGCGACTGCGTTGCATTTTGGCCACATCGTTGCGTTTGTGCGACTTAGGGGCGGTGTCCGCAACGCTATGCAGCCATTTGAACCCCGATCTCCCACTCGATCCCCTTCCGTGTTCAGCCGCATTCCGACGACACCATCGCCGGCTTTACAAACTCTCGCTCTCGTACCGAGGGCGGATAAACGAACTCTTCATCCCTCGCTGCTCACCCCTCGCCACTTTCTTCCCGCCGCGAGGCAAAACCTGACGTAGTGTTGTCTTGGATGGGGAAGTTCTTCCCCGAGTCCGGTTCCGGACTTCGACGGTCGTCCATGCACGGCCCCTAGTAAGTACGACACTTTTCAGGTTGGCTGCCGTTTGCGGATCGCGCGTTTCTAGCAGTCATGGGCATGCCGAGTATTTCGACATGTCGTAAATCGCGTGCGATCTTGCGGTGGCCCGGAGTTGCCATATGCGCAAGGACACCGCGCGCCGAACATGTTTTCGTTCGGCTCAATTCGAATCGCTTGAGTCGCGCACCATGATGACGGCGTCTGCCGCCGTCGACGATCCGCCTGACTTCGTACTCGATCATTTTGTGGGATCGAACCAACCGACATCGGCAGCGCAGGCATCGCCCTTCAGCTTTTCGAGAATTCCGAATTCATTTGCCAAAATCAACACATTCGGGCAACATGCCCCGTTGCAAAACTCCTTATCGCGTGCGCACGGCCAGACGGGCTTAACCACCGCACGCAACACGTATGGGCTGACCGGCATCGGACAAACGGTCGCCGTGATCGACAGCGGGCTGGCCTGGAATCATCAGGCGCTCGGCGGCGGCTTTGGCGCGAACTATCGCGTCGTCGGCGGTTGGGATTTCACCGAAAACGACGCCGATCCCTACGATGACGGCACGGCCGGTTCGCACGGCACGCACGTCGCCGGCATCATCGGCAGCGACAACCTCACCAACACGGGCGTCGCGCCGGGGGTCGATCTCGTGGCACTGCGCGTTTTCAACGACAGCGGTGCCGGCTATTTTCATTGGGTCGAGAGCGCCTTGCGCTGGGTCCACCAAAACCGGAATTCGTTCGAGCACGCCATTACCACGGTCAACCTTTCGATCGGCTCGGTTTGGAACTCGTCGTCGGTGCCGCTGTGGGCACAACTGGAAGACGAATTTGCACAACTCGAAGCCGATGGCATCTTCATCGCGGTCGCGGCGGGAAATAGTTTCACTTCGTACAATACGCCCGGGTTGTCTTATCCTGGCGCCAGCAGTTATGTGGTGCCGGTCGCGGCGCTCGATTACAACGCCACGGCGTTGGCCGGTTTCAGCCAGCGTTTGAATCGCGTCATCGCCGCACCGGGAACCAGCATTACCAGTTCGGTGCCCGATTATGCCGGAAACGGAAACGGCCAAGCCGACGATTTTGCTTCGTACTCGGGCACAAGCATGGCTAGTCCCTACGTGGCAGGCTCGGCCGTGCTGATTCGACAGGCAATGCAATTCGCCGGGCAAACCAATATTACTCAGGACCGAATCTACGACGTAATGGTGAATACGGCCGACGTGGTCTGGGATCCGATCACGCAGCAGAATTACCGCAGGCTGAATTTGCAGCAAGCGATCGCTTCGGTGATGCCTGCCGATGATTACGGCTCGACGGTGGGCGCGGCTCACGCACTGGGAACAGTCGCCATAGCCTCGACATTCAGCGGTGCTATCGGAACCGTCAGCGATCGCGATTACTTCACCTTTACGGCCGGCACCACGGGCAATCTGACATTCACAGCCGCGACGACCGATAATCTGGCGGCGCGTTGGGAAGTGGTCGGCGGCGGCGGAGCGGTTAGCACCGTCGACGGCAACGACCTGACCTTGAATGTGACCGCGGGACAAACCTACACATTCGCAGTCTGCACGACCAATGGGATCGGGCGGTACAGCGTCACGGCGAATACGGGGATCGGGTCCGTGCAATTGGGTGCGGTCGATTTCTCCCAATTGAACAATCAAGCCGTCAATGCCGAACAATGGTACAGCTTCACAGCCGCGCGCAGCGGGGTGCTGACGGCCGAAGCACTGTATGCAAGCGTCGACGGAAACGTCGACCTACGACTTTACAACAGTGCCTCGCAACTGATCGGATCGAGTGCGGTCGCCGGCAATGAACGGGTAGATGTCAACGTCGTCGCCGGTCAGCAGTACCATGTGCAAATCGTCGGCAGCAACAACGATGTCGATGTGCGATTGACCAATCTGGTCGGCCGAAGCGGCACAACGCTATCGATCTGGGGAACCGCGGCGGCTGATACCTTTTCGTTTACGGCAGGAACAACCGAATCGATTGTAATCAACGGTGTCGCCTACGATTACGCGGCGGCTGCGATTGCGACATTCAACTTCAATGGGCTTGCCGGTGTCGATACCGTGGTGATCAACGGTTCGACGGCGTTCGATCATGTTACGCTGAAACCGACCAGCACGATCGTCGTGTCCGCCGGTTATCGAGTTACGATCGCCAACGCCGAAAATACCACCGTCAATTCCGGCGGAGGCGGCGACTACGCCGAGATCTACGACTCGACCGGAAACGATGTGTTCTTTGCCAATCCCGTTCAAGCCACCATGGCCGGAACGGGTTACAGCAATGCGGCAAACGGTTTCGCACATCTCGAGGTCGTCGGCAGTACGGGCTACGATGTCGCTACGCTGCACGATTCATCGGGTAATGACACCGCCAGCGGCGGACTATGGTCGGCATCGTTGACCGGGACGGGATACTTCAATCGCGTTTGGTTGTTCGACGCGACTCAGACCCATGCGATCAACGGCGGCTTTGATGTCGCGACGCTGACCGATTCGGCCGGCAACGACACATTGGTCGCGGGGCCAACTTCCGCCCGTCTGTACGGCAGCGCCTTCGATCACGCGACCGAGGGGTTCGACCAAGTCTTCGCCACGGCTAACGGAGGCGGCTGGGACATCGCTTTGTTGTACGATTCGGCCGGCGATGACGCATTCTGGGTGTTGCCCAAGCGTGCCTACCTGCTCGGCCTAAATTACTATATCTCTGCCGAAGGATTCGAAATGAACGGTGCCCACGGCACCACGGGCAATGACAAAGCCTATTTTTACGACAGCTATACGGCGGATTGGTTCGACGGCTACAGTAAAACCGCCATCATGGGCGGATCGGGCTATGTGAATTACAGTTACGCATTCAAAGAAGTCGCAATCAATGCGTCGTCGGGATACGACATGATAGCGCGGCGCGCGGCACTAGAGTATGTCTATAGTCAAACGGGCTGGTGGCGGTAGTTGATTGCGGGTCAATCCGTGGCACGCGGCGTGACAAACGCACGTCAATCCATTCGGCCCCCGAGGCTACAGCCCCAGCGGAAAATCGCTGAGCAACTCGACACCCGTCTCGGTCAACAAGTAGTTGTTTTCCAAGCGAATGCCGGCTTTCAGTTCCGCATCGGCATACACGGCCGGCTCGACGGCAATCACATCGCCAAGTTCGAACGTGTCGTCCCAGTTCGGATTCAGATGCGGAGCTTCGTGCGGGAATAGACCGATGCCATGCCCCAGATGCGAATGCCAGGTGCCGCCGGGAAATTGGCCGATGAGCTCTTTGGCTTCATCGAACACTTCGCGACAGCGTTTGCCGGGTCGGACTGTGCGCTCGATCATCGGAAACACATTCGCGATGGTTTGCCAAGCCAGTTGCTGACGCTCGGTCGGTTTGCCGCCGACACAAATCACGCGCGCATTGTCGGCAAAGTAGCCGCGATAGGCGGGGCCAAGGTCCAAAATGTACAATTCGCCGGCCTGCGCTTGGCGATCGCGCGGCGGACCGCCATGCACTCCGCAGGCGTAGTCGTTGCCGGTGCCGGTCAACATTTCGCCAAACTCGCGCACGGCGGCAGCTTGTAGTTCGTCAAACACATCGAGCTCGTTGACGCCCGGCACAATCATTTCGCGTGCCTTACGATACATCGCGCCGGTGCCAGCGATCGCGCGGCGCAGCCGGGCCAGCTCGTCGGCGTCTTTTTTGCGGCGCAAGCGATACAGATCCGGCTCGATGTCGATATATTCGGCGGCCAATGGAATTGCCAAATGTTGCGAGAAGCACGAGAACTCAACACCGATTCGTTTCGCCGGTGCGCGATTCGACAACGCTGCCAATAATACTTGCGAGCAGGCATGGCGTTGGTCGTTGCGCATGGTCGATAGCCATTTGGCATCGTACACCAGGCTGTCGTCCGCGGCGTGAACCTCGGGATGCGTGCTGGGCGAAACCAAGGTCAGATGGCCGTCTTTGTCCAACGCTGCGGCCGGTTCGAACACACTGCCGTACCGTGGGCCGGCCAGCCATTGCACGTGCTCGATTTTATTGACGATCGCCAGGTCGAGTCGCAAGCGTTCCATTTCGACCAACAAGCGGCGCTGGCGATTGCGACACGCGGAAATGTCGATGTCGTAAAGCGATGTCATCGGCGACCCCTCGATGGATTGACGAATGTTGATTGGTGGTGGTGTGAAAGTGGAACTCGCCCAAAATTTACCCGACATAGTTCCCCCTGGGTAGGGGCCGGGCGTGATTCCCAAGTACACGCTCGCGTTCACTTCTATGCTTCAGACTTACAGTCCCCAGGTCACAAACTGCAGTATTGGATTCATCACTCGCCAGAAGATTCTACCGAACAGGCTTGATGCCACCATGATCCCCATCAGGATGATCCCGGGCTGATGGCGGTATTCGAGAAACCAAACTAACGCGCGATCATGCAGCAGCAGCGGCCAAATGGCGCTGCCATCGAGCGGAGGCAATGGAATCAGATTGAACAAAAACAACATGACGTTGAGCGTGAACATAATGGTGAACAGCAGTATTACGCGTTGTCCCGCGGTGTCGCCCATGCCTTCGCCGAACATCCCTCGAAATAAATCCCACCATTGCAGATCGCCCTGCCAACCCAGCTCCAGCCCGACGCGCAGAATCGCGCCCGACAGAATTGCCAAGACTAAATTGGCCGCCGGGCCGGCCAATGCCATGATGAGCGCCCGCCGCGGATAGCGGGCTTCCCAATGCGGGTCGTATGGTGCGGTGGCCCAGCCCAGCATCAAGCCGTTTAGAAAGAAGGTGATGATCGGCACGACGATGGTGCCGATTGGTTCGCGTTCGATATGAGGCAGAGGGTTCAGCGTGACCTGGCCGCCGTCAAAAGCGGTCGTGTCGCCTAGCAGATAGGCTGCCCAGGCATGTGCCGCTTCGTGACAGGTGATTGCCACCAGAAATACCGCGTACCAGCCAAGCCCCAGCACCAGGTTGTCGGGCGAAAGATCGATGGCCGCGAACAACCATGCCGGTTCAACACCGCGGCCAACCCATGCAAACATGTCCGTCTCCGTAGCATGAAAACCATTCTGTTTATTAGTAGGACGGAATTCATTCCGTCTTCCAGCATCAGCTGATTGATATTTCCGCGGCGCCACGGGGTGGCACTGCCATCGGGCTGAGTCCCTTCTTAAGGTTTGATCCGCAACTTCTTTTCCAACACATCGGCATGAACCTTGGCCACATCCCACATGTAATGTTCGATCGGGTGCTCGACCGCCGCGGCCAAATGTTTACGCGATAAGGTCTCGTCTCCTGCGCTTTCATGATACAGCCCAAGATACAAATTCGCGTAAAACAGCCGCTCGTTCAGTTCGCGCTTCGTCGGCCGGCCCGCGCTTGCGGCCTTAAGCACGTCTTCCGGTTCAGCCTGGCCGGCGAACAGGTCATAGACTTGTTTCATCGGCACGCGTCGGTCGTCTTTGATCTTCAGCAGTTCTTTGCGCGCGGTGGCGAAGCCAACCCCCTTGATGCGGGCCATACACAAAAATCTCCAGACGGCGTTCTCAACGTCGTTATTGTCAAAGGTCTGGTATTGCTCGAATTGCTGCCGGCCTTTGTCGAATTCGCCAGTGTAATAATATGAAATGCCGCGTTTCCAATGACCGCGTTCAAGAGCGGGCTCGATGGTAATCTCTTGGTCGAAGTCGGTTACGGATTTTTCGAATCGGCCGGCGCAAAAATGCGCGCTGCCGCGTTCTTCGAATAACCGGGCGATCGTTTTGTCGGTTAGCACAATTGCCCGATCGTAATCGGTACATGCCGGGTCGAACTTCTTAGTCGCCGAATAGAGCCGCGCACGCACGATCCAAGCATCGGTGTGTTTCTCGTTTTGTTCAATGGCTTTAGTGGCAAGCCGAATCGCTTCGTCCAGTTTGCCGGCGTTGCGAGCAGCCACCGCTTGAGGAAGCCAGTCGTCAGCGGCGCAAGTCATTGCCCCGGACAAGATGGTCGCCATCGCGGCAGCGACCGAAAACGCCAGGGATAAAATCTTTGGTTGATGCGCGTTGTCCATATTGGTTGCCTCGGAGATGCGGATGGGTAGTCGCGGGTTTGTACTCGCGTCGCTTCGAGACACGGTGATAGCAGCATTATTGCTAGCTTGCTAATTCATAGCTGATAGCACGTTTGTTTTCAGCCTGAACCTGAGTCGGTCAGGGAGAGTCAGACCTACAATTTGTCTCGAAACAAGACGCCAGACTCATAATGAGACGGGATTTAATGGGTACTTTCGACTGTGCCGTTCCACAAACTATCAAAAAAACTATCGCAAGGTGTTGCAGATTCAGCACTTAGCGAGCTGATCCGTAAATATTAAAGTTTTGTGAGGCCCTTGGCACCCCCATTGCAAATTACCTCTTTCAAGATCACTACGATCGGGGAGACCAATACCAACAACTGAGGGAATCATGCTTATTCTGAGTCGTAAAGTCGGAGAACGAATCGTTATCGGTGAAGGAATCGAAGTCATCGTGCAGCGTGTTTCGGGGGACCGTGTGACCTTGGGCCTTGCTGCACCGCGGGATGTCAAAATTCTGCGCGGCGAATTGAATGCGTTTCCTGAGCCTATTTATACCGAGCCCGTGGCAGTCGCTGCAAAGCACCATGAGACCCACAACTCTGTCACGGGCTCTTTTAAACCACGCAACCGGCTGCCTCGGTAGCACGAAGGAGGACCAATTCGAAAACGGAACAAAAGAGCAGCCTGGACTCGACTCTTGAGGCGAGCGAGTCCAGGAGGGACAGCGTCGATAGGACGTTCTTCGTAAAAAACCGTTGTGATGCATTCGTCCAATTCTTTCGAAAAGCGGCCTGTTGAGGTTCGTTCACCGCTATTTCGCCCGCTTCCGCTCGAAACGCCCCCTCCGCGCTGTGAATTTTAACCGCTATACTTATCTCGGGTGAGCTTTTTCTCGACGAGAATGCACTTCGGATAAATGGGATAAGTATTGCAACATGAGTAGCGCATCGGCCGGTCGGAAACCTCGAACGATGTTCGAGAAAATCTGGGACAAGCATGTCGTTTTTGCTGAAGCGGGTAAGCAGGCGATTTTGTACATCGACCTGCACCTAGTTCACGAAGTGACCAGCCCTCAGGCGTTTGAGGGCCTGCGTTTGAGCGGGCGCCAAGTGCGTCGTCCGAATTTGACCGTCGCCACTCCTGATCACAACGTGCCCACGACCGATCGCCGGTTGCCGATTGCCGACGCCATCAGCAAGCAACAGATCGACACGTTGCGCAACAATTGCCGTGAGTTCGGTGTGCGGCTCTACGATCTGGATAACGCGCAACAGGGCATCGTGCATATCATCGGGCCCGAACTGGGGCTCACGCAGCCGGGCATGACGATCGTCTGTGGCGACAGCCACACGGCGACGCACGGCGCGTTTGGTGCGTTGGCATTTGGTATCGGCACCAGTGAAGTCGAGCACGTTTTAGCCACGCAAACGCTGTTGCAGTCCAAGCCCAAAACCATGGAACTGCGTGTCGAAGGGAAACTTCCGCGCGGAGTCACCGCCAAAGATATTATCCTGTACTTGATCGGTCAGATCACGACCGACGGCGGGACGGGCTACGTCATCGAATACACCGGCGAGGCTATTCGCACACTAACGCAAGAAGAGCGGATGACGGTCTGCAACATGTCGATCGAGGCGGGCGCGCGAGCCGGCCTGATCGCGCCCGATGAGACGACGTTCGAATACGTGCGCGGTCGTGAATTTGCTCCGCAAGGTGCCGCCTTCGATAAAGCGGTCGAACAATGGAAGCAGCTGCCTTCGGATCCTGGCGCAGCATATGACAAAGTATTAGTCTTTCAAGCCAAGGATATCACGCCGCAAGTCACTTGGGGCACCAATCCGGGCCAAGTTGTGCCGGTCACCGGCAATGTGCCCGACCCGGCGAAGTGCGACAGCGACGACGACCGCAAAACCACCAGCCGATCACTCGATTACATGGGTCTACAGGCGAACGAACCGATCACCAGTTTGAATCTCGATCGCATCTTTATCGGCTCGTGTACCAACGGTCGGATTGAAGACCTGCGTGCCGCGGCAGCCGTGGTGCGCGGCTATCACGTTTCGAATAAAATCAGCCATGCGATGGTTGTGCCCGGCAGCGGCACCGTGAAAAAGCAAGCCGAGGCCGAAGGGCTGGACCGGGTGTTTCGCGACGCGGGTTTCGATTGGCGCGAAGCCGGTTGTAGCATGTGTTTGGGCATGAACCCCGACACGCTTAAACCCGGCGAACGCTGTGCATCAACCAGCAATCGCAACTTCGAAGGTCGCCAAGGCAAAGGAGGGCGCACCCACTTGGTTTCGCCGGCGATGGCCGCGGCAGCTGCCGTCAGCGGGCACTTTGTCGATATTCGCGACTGGGAATATAAGTGAGGGGCGAGGGATGAGGATGAGCAACGAGGGGTGAGGCTTCAGACTAGAGACTGGAGGCTTGAGACTGGGCGAGCTAGCGCAGCGGCTCGCTTGCGGCTTAGCTTGCCTGAACAACAAACCGTGAAGCCGTTTTAAACATTGGTCATTGGTGACTTCGTCATTCGGTCATTTTTTGGAATTCGTCCTTCGTAATTCGTAATTTCCCGCATGCAGCCATTCATTCAACACACCGGCCTGGTCGCTCCGATGGACCGGACCAATGTCGATACGGATCAAATCATTCCCAAGCAGTTCTTGAAACGGATCGAACGAACCGGTTTCGGCCAGTTTTTGTTTTTTGATTGGCGATTCAATGACGACGGTTCGGACAACCCCGACTTCGAACTCAATCAGCCGCGCTATCGCAACGCCAGCATTCTGTTGGCGCGGCGCAATTTCGGCAGCGGATCGAGTCGCGAGCATGCTCCCTGGGCGCTGTACGACTATGGCATCGTGGTGGTGATTGCGCCGAGCTTTGCCGACATTTTTTACAACAATTGTTTCAAGAACGGAATGCTGCCGATTCGAGTCGACGAAACCGTGCTGGATGATTTGTTCGATCGCGCCGTCAAGTTTCCCGGCTACCAGTTGTCGGTCGACTTGCAGAGTTGCCGCATGACGGATGATCATGGGCTTTCGTTGCCATTCGAGGTGGAAGCTTTCCGCAGGCATTGCTTGCTCAACGGACTCGACGACATCGGTCTGACGCTGGCGCACGAAGACAAGATTTCGGCATTCGAGAAAACACGCGAGATGTCGATTTCGTCCTGACGCCCACGCGCAGATCTGATTCAATCCCACCCATTGCAATACGTGGGATTCACGTTGCCGCATGCGAATGGGATAGCAGCGATACGGCGTCCGCAGAAATTCGACGCCGATTATATTGACTAGCGTTTTTCGAGGTCAGGGCAAAAGCGTATGGGCATGTTCGACCGCTTTTTCGGCCCTCCGACGCGAGACAGTTTTGCGCGCCTGATCATCACGCGGATTCGTGCTGCCGGCGAACAACGCAAAGTCCGCTACGACGCTCAGCAATTCTCATTGCGTCCGGACGGCAATGAAGTTTCGGTCATGAATCTCAGCAATCTGTACGCTGAGTATTGTGCCGCGGAAAAAAGCGCACGGCTGAAAATGTTGGTCAATATCACGCGAAGTTGGTTCAGCGATCGGCGGACGCTTCCCGCGCAATTCGAAGATGTGCATCCCGACTTGCTGCCCAGCGTGCGGTCGCGCTCGTATTACGAGTTTGCGATGCTCCAATTGCAGATCGAAGGGGCGCGCGATCTGAATTATCCCCAACAATCGTTGGGCGATCATCTGTCCGTGGGTCTGGTTTACGACTTGCCGGACTGTATGCGAACGATCGTCGCTCAAGATCTCGATAACTGGCAAGTCAATTACTTCGAGGCCTATGAAGCCGCGCTGACCAATCTGCGACATAAGGAAGACCCGGTATTTGTCAGCCCTGCCCAAGGCGTCTATTTGTCGGCGACCGGCGACAATTACGACGCCTCGCGGATGGTCTTGGTCGACATGATTCGCCAGTTCGAAGTCGAGGGCGACCCGGTCGTCATGGTCCCCAATCGCGACACGCTCATCGTCACCGGCACGCGCGAGCTGAACGGCCTGAAGGTCATGCTCGCCCGGGCCAAACAAGCGTTAGAAGAACCGCGGCCGATCAGCTCACTGGCATTTCGACTTGAAAACGATGAGTGGGTCGAATGGCTGCCGGACCTCGACCATCCGTTGCATGCGCAGTTCGCCTTGTTGCGATTGCGATCGTTCGGCCAACAGTATGCCGAGCAAAAAGAGCTGCTCGAAAAATTGCATGGTCGTAAGGGAGAAGAAGTTTATGTCGCTGAGTTCTCGGCTGCGCAAAACTCGATCACCGGTGAATTGCACAGCTATTGCGTTTGGTCCGAGGGTGTGGACACATTGCTGCCGAAAACCGATCAGATCTACTTTTTCCGACCTGCGAACCGCCAGAACAACGACGAACAAACTCTGGCGCATTGTCGCTGGGATGAAGTGCAACGAATCGCGGGTGCAATGCTCGAGCTAGACGACATCTATCCTGAACGATACCGCGTGCGAACGTTTCCCAGCGAGCAGCAGTTGCAAATTCTCAGCTCAACTCCCTAGTTTAGACTTCAACACAACAAATCTATGCTCGCCCTAGCCGGCACCAATCCTAGCTCGCAGCGCAAGTGATCGGAATTTTTGACAGGCTCGATGCACTCGCCGGCGTCGCACTTATATGAGAAATAATTGCACGGGCCAGCTACAATGTCAGGAGCGATATCTAAAGCTGCTGGTGTTGACTGGCGTTCCCACCCTCGCGAGATTGTCAAAACTTTATGTTTCGCATTTTCCTAATAACCGCTGTTTTTGTATTGCCAGGTTATTCGATCGCCGCGCGCGGACAAGAAAACTCCTCAATCGCCAAGGTCGATTCTGCAGTCAAAACCGAATCGGCCGTAAAAAGCGAAGTCGTGCTCTCGAACTTGGCCAATCCCTGGGGCGTAGCCGTGCAGCCGGGCTCGGGCGACTTGTTCATTTCTGAAAGCGGGGCAGGGCAGATCATTCGCGTCAAAGCGACCGAAACCAACAACAGTACGCCGGCGATTACCGGTTTTGCCATCGATACATTCAACGCGAAAATTCCTTGGAAAATCGGCCCGCTGGGTTTGGCGTTTCTCGATAAGATCACGTTGGCCGTTGGCGAAGGAAGTATCAAGAGCGGTTCGGATTTGGTCCGTATTTATCAACTACCCGAGGATGGCAAGCCGCTCACAGCCGATGATACCAAGCAAAAACTCGGCCCCATTGAAGCGGGCAGCGATAGCTCCAAGGGCGAAGGCGGTTTTTTTGGCGTTACTTCAACGGTAACCGCGGTCTATGTGACCTCTTGCGCCGGAGACCCGGAAAAAGGTTGGATTCTCAAAGCCGACCTCTCCGGCACGACTGCCGGTCAAATGAAGCCGTTTATCAAAAGTACGATCGAAGCCGGAGCGAGCAACCCGCTAGCGATTACTGCCAGCGTACGCGGAGAGCTGGTCGTTGGTCAGGCGGGTAAGATCGAACAGGCGAAGGACAGCGTACTAAGTTTTTACAATTCAAAGAGCGGCAAATTACTGCTGAATTTGCCCGTTGCCTTACACGACATTGCAGGGTTAGCTTACAGTCCGAAGGGAAAGCTGCTGTATACAATCGATAGCGCACTGAGCGATACCAAAAACGGCGGTCTGTATCGTCTAGATTCTGCAATAGTCGACGGCAAACAAACGGTCAAAGCCACTAAGTTGTTATCGCTCGATCGGCCTACTTCGTTGGCGTTTTCGCCGGAAGGAACGCTGTATATCACGACACTCGGTCGGGAAAATGCCGATGGCGACCAGAAGACCGGACAATTACTACGGCTAACGGGCGAGTTTTAAGCGTGATTTTATCATTGGAGCGAATTCCTGTTCACGACCTGATAGCAATTCTCCGTTCGAAATCGGCAGTTACCCGGGCTTACCCAATATCGTTGACAAATGACCACTTCGCGCCGCACAAAAATTGAAGCCATGTTGGCCGACGATCCGCACGACCAGTTCTTGCGATATAGTCTGGCCATGGAATGCGACAAAGAGGGAGATCACGAGCGCAGTCTGACCGAGTTCGCGGCGTTGCAGCTTGACGCGACGCCATATGTGCCGGCATTTTTCATGGCGGCCCAACAGTTGGCTCGCTTAGAGCGTGTACCAGAAGCGCGGACCTCGCTGCGAGAAGGGATCGAGCAAGCCCGACGGCAAGGAAATGGTCACGCCGCCTCCGAAATGAGCGAGTTCCTGGTCAGCCTGGGCAGCCACGCGGGTTGAGCCGAACCGGCGAACAAATCGCGGATTGCACGAGCGGATGACTATCCACAACCTGGTCTCAATGCGCCGATCGGCACCGGCTGCTGCAGAGTTTGATCATCCGATGCGATTCCCGCAAAATATCAAAATCTGTTTGAGCATTTCGACGGCAACTGCTACATAAGAGATAGAGAAGCGGCACAGGCATGTTTTATTCAACGTCGGGCAGATCGGCGATTCGTACAAGAAGTTTGTACGGTCAGTCGGGGCAGCTTCGTGGGCGTTGATGGTTGACATTCACCTTCGGGCCACCGTTTCTTATGGATCGTACAAGACATCCACATCGATCTGGGCGAGCGACCCGTATTGACCCTCTGCAACCTAACCATCAGCGGTGGCGAGCCTTCACGCTCGTCGAGCTATTGGTGGTGATCGCCATCATCGGCATTCTGATCGGCCTACTGGTCCCAGCCGTTCAGGCAGCTCGCGAGGCGGCGCGGCGAACCTCTTGTAAAAACAACATTCGTCAGCTTGCCTTGTCTGTACTAAGCTTCGAAAGCGCTCAACGCAAATTTCCTCCATCCGGCCTCTTTAATCGCAATTCGATCGAGTGTGATCCCAAATCGGGTCAGCAATTGAGCTGGGTGGTCAGCGTGCTGCCGTATCTGGAAGAGCGATCGTTGCATGAAAAGTTCGAGCTTAAGAAAACAGCGTTTCAACAAACCGCCGACCCCCCGGCGACGCATTTGGCCGTGATGCTTTGCCCAAGCGACGATGCCGGCAGCGCGTTCTATATCAACCCGCAAACCGGCAAAAATTTTGCCAAAGGAAATTACGCGGCGTTTGTCAGCCCTTACCATATCGAATTGCAAAACGAGTACCCCGGCGCGCTAGTTTCGCACAAGACGCAAAAAATCAAAAACATTATCGACGGGTTGACCAAGACATTGTTGCAATCCGAAGTTCGGGTGCGAGCCAACCAGCGCGATCAGCGCGGCGCTTGGGCATTGCCGTGGGCCGGTGCGTCGGTGTTGGCGTTCGACATGCACCATTTGGACAACGAGGATTACTACACGGCTTGGACTGCCAGCCTGGGGCTGACCCAACGGCCGAACTCGCTGGGTGCGAATGTCGACATGCTCTACGAATGCCCCGATTTGGCGGGGGCGCAAGCCGAAGGTATGCCCTGCGGCCAGTTCAACGCCAATATCAGCGCGACGAATCACTATT
>JAYTAU010000732.1:0-2555 GCA_043737375.1 Planctomycetia bacterium | reverse complement strand
TGGCTTTGTTTGCCGGCTTTCTGTTCCGCCAACGGATAACGGCCCTGTTGGTTCCATTGGCGATTATGGCGATCAGCAATCTGTTTCTCGACTCGTACAATCATCTGTTCGAGATGGTCGCGGTCTACGTAGCATTTTTGATTCCCGTATTTTTCAGCCGGTTTTTGCAGAATAAAGTCAGTCTGCCGCGATTGGCAGCCTGTACGGTGGTACCCTCTGTGCTGTTTTTCCTGATCACCAATTTTGCCGTTTGGATGTACCGTCGCGGCGATGCTTATGCCAATTCGCCCCAGGGCCTGCTCGATTGCTACCAAGCCGGGCTGTTGTTCTTTCGCTGGATGTTGGCCGGCGACCTGTGCTACACGGTCGTGGTATTCGGGGCCTATGCCTTGTCAACCATGCCGATCTTCGGGCGGATGATCCCGGTGCGGGTCACGCGGCACGACCGGCAACGGTAGATCGACGTGGGTACCCCCGGCTTCGTCGAGGATATTGCAGTTCGAATCAGGTGATCGATCTTCAATGCTCGCAGTCTAAGTTTCGTACCCCGACCCCGACTCCTCCATGCGTCTCGTCACCCTCGCCACGTTTGCCACGCCGGAAGAAGCACAACTTGCCCGTAATTTGCTTGAGAACGAAGGGATTCGCTCGCAGCTAGGCGACGCGTCGACCGTCGGCATGCAATGGAGTTTGGGTAACGCGGTCGGGTGGGTCAAATTGTTGGTTTTGGACGTAGACCTGGATCGCGCGCAGCGCGCGCTCGATGATCGCCAAAGTTTGGCCGACGAAGATCATGACGGCGAAGCGGAAGTTGATTCCATCGCGCCGGGAAACGATGGTGACGATTTTGGCAACGGCGCCGACCCGCGACCGACTCCCGCGGTCATTGACGGCTGGCTCTGTCAGGCCTGCAATGTCGAAGTGGACGACGAAGACCGCGCGTGCTGGTCGTGCGGAACCGAGCGGCACGGTTGGCAAAATCCGTATCACTCCAGCCAAGCGACGACAATTCCTCAGGCAAGTCGATCGGCAGCCCTGTCCGATCAGGCCGAAACGACGGGCCTGGAGCAATCATCGTCGGCTATTTTGGCACGTGCTTGGCGCGCGGCCATCATCGGCAGCGTCTGCTTTCCACCATTAGGAAATATTTACTCGCTGTTTCTGCTGTTCACCGTGCCCGATTCGCTGTCGCAGCTTTCGCATGCCGAGGTACTGAAATATCGGATCGCGATGGCAATCAACCTGTTTATGATTACTGCGATGATGTTCATTGCCGTCGTCTGGTTCCGTGTCCGATGAACCGACCAGTTCGACTAATTTCCGTAGCGTCCGCGCGCCGATGGTAATTTCTACCGGCTACGGATGCTGGATTGGCTGAGTAAACCTTGCGGGACAACGAAGTTCGCCATGCCACGCACATTGCCTGGCGTCGGTCGACAAACGCCCCGCGATTTTTTTTACCCGGCCGCTGCCATTACAACGGATTGAGCAAGATTCCTTGAATCTATCCGTTCGTCTCGTGGCCAAACCGATTCCCAGTTATTTGCGGCTTCACCAGGACGACGCACAGTCGTCGACACTCACGGCTCACGCGCCGGCAACGCACACGCCTGCGGTGTTGGCCGCGCCTGAAGGGCTGGCCGAACTGTTCGATACCTTCACGGCGGCCACGGGTTGGCCGCTACGTTATGCCGCTGGAACCAAACCGGCCGATGAACTCGATCTGATGTGGTCTGCCCCGGTCAATCCGGGCGTCGGAGCTTCTCCCGGACACCTTCGGATCGATCTTGGCTCGGCAAAGAATGTGGCGACGTTGGCCACGCGGGTTCCCCTCGAAGCGGCCGAGAAGTTGGCCTCGTCGATTGCGGTGCTGTTGGGTCAGCACTTTTCGCTACGGCGATCGCTGTGGGAACGCGAGGCGGAACTGGCCGCGGGCGTTCCCGTTGCCGCGCACCCCGACGAAACGCAGCATCTGGCCGATCGATTGGCATCGACCATCAAAGCCGGAGCCGACTCGATCGGTGCTCAGGCAGGCGCATTGTATCTGCTGGACGAAGGAACTTCGGAGTTGAAGCTGCGCAGTAGTTGGGGGCTACCGATCGAACGGTTATCGCAGCCGGCCCGCCCGTTGGCCGGCGCACTGGCAGATCTCGAAGCGCTGTTGGGTCATGCCGTGGCGCTCGAAAGTGCGACGACCTATCGCCCCTGGAATGTACCGGAACCGAGCGAGGCAGCCCTGTGCGTGCCGGTTTCCAGTCCGACCATGCCGCTTGGAACGCTATGGTACTTTTGCGAAACGGCTCGCGAGTTTTCCCACGAGCAGACCAACTTGGCGGAAGTCATCGCCGGTCGCTTGGCCAGTGAGTTGGATCGCTCGATGCTGTTGACCGAACAGGTCGAAAGCGTCGGCGCGCAGCGTGAACTCGATGCGGCCGAACGCCTGCAACATTACTCGTTGCCGCAAGTCGCGCCGAAGATCGACGGCTGGGAAATTGCCGGCTTCAGCGAACAAGCCGGCCAGTTGGGTGGCGCATTTCACGAATGGCGACTGCTGA
>JAYTAU010000731.1:0-2557 GCA_043737375.1 Planctomycetia bacterium | reverse complement strand
CACGGCCGGCCCAGGTTTGGCTTGCGGTCCAGGCTTAACTTGCAAAACGCCGCGATTATAAATCTCGTCGTGCAACAGTTGGCCCATCGGATCCCATTCGAGCGAGCGACCGTGGCGCGCGCCCGCGAGGTAAGTATGTAACGCCCATTTGGCACCATCGTCGTAAAAGAAGGCCAGTTCGCCTTCGAGTCGGTCGTTGAGATAGGTGCCTTGCGAGCGGAGTTGGCCATTGGCGTACCACTCGCTCCAAGGCCCTTTCCGCTTGCCGCGTTCGCTGGTCATATCGAGTTGTTTCTCGCCGTTTTCGTGCCAATAGGCCTGGCGGCCGTGGGTGGTACCATTCAAAAAACTGCGTTCCGATTTTTTGTGATGCGGTTTTTTATCGTACCAATCCTGCCAGTTGCCATGCAGTTGGCCCTGCGCATACTCTCCCTCGGCAGATTTTTGGCCGTCACCAAACCACTGGGTAAACTTGCCATGTTCCAGCCCATCGAGATAGCTCGACTCGATTCTCAATTGACCGTTACCAAACCACTCGCGGTAATCGCCGTACTTCAAACCGTTGCGATAGGTCGTTTCTATATGTTTCTCGCCATCGTCATGGCATTGCAGTAAAGGACCGTGAAGCACTCCCTTGAGGTAGTGTCGGACTTGCAGCGGTTTGCCTTGGCTATTGAGCCGCTCGAACTTGCCGTCGAGCTGATCCCCCACGTAGGCGGCCACGAGAGTCTTTTGTCCGGCGGAATTCCATTCGGTCCAAGCACCATGCTTCAGACCGTTTTGATACTCGATTTCGCTGGAACGTTCGCCGGTCTGAAAGTATTCGGACTGCGGGCCATGACGTTGGCCATTGGCAAACGACCGCTCGGATCTTGGTTTTCCGTTGCGATAGTATTCCATCGCCGGGCCGTGCCGCTGACCGTTTTTATAGGTCAATTTTGCGGCGGGCGTGCCGTTCTCGAAGAACTCGGTGGTTTCGCCATGCGGGATCGTCTGACCGTTCCGTCCGACCAGCACTTCGCGACGGACTTTGATCGTATCGTCAGGATACTTCTCTTCGACCACCTTGCTCTGGGCAGGCAGTTGCAGCAAGGCAACAAGGATGGCAAGCGTCGCAGCGATCATTTAGTTGGTAATCGTCAACAGGAAACCCTTCGTAACTTACGCGATTCATTATAATTATTTTCCTTCTCGCAACGAATCAAAATACTGTTTTGCATGGTCGCGCTGATTACGCGGCAGACGCTGCCCGCTGATCGAGTCGGACGTTTCGACTTTAGCGGCTTCGACCTGGCGGCGGATTTCCTGCTGAACGATGCCCTTGATATTCGGCCCCTCGGCATCGCCGGTGATTACCGAACCCCCTTTGCCGACGTTCTGATCGACTTGCGAATCGCGAAAGCCGACATCGTTGGGTTTGATCGGGCGTTTGCCAAAACCCCCTTGGCCGGCTCCCATGCCATCGCCCCCTTTACCTTGGCCCTGACCTTTACCTTGGCCCTTGCCGTCCTTACCGTCTTTGCCGTCTTTGCCGTCTTTGCCTTCACCGTTGCAGTCGCCCTTGCATTGAGCAATTTGATCGAGCGCCTGGTCGATCATCTCGATTTCATCGCCTTGTTTTTTCAGGTCGTTTAGCTGTTTTTGCAAGTCGCCCAGGGCGGCCTTCGCCTGTTCGGCCTTCCCTTCATTCATGCATTTGGCACACTCGCCCAGCTTGTCGGCCATTTGTTTGAGCTGGTCCATTTGCGGTTGTTGCTGGCCCATTTTGTCGAGCTGTTGCTGCAGCTTGTCAATGTTCTTCGCAAGCTGATCGGACTGCTGCTTCAGTTTTTCCGCCCCTTCCTTATTGCCGGCCTTGGCTAACTCGTCCATTTGCTTTTTTAAGTCTTCCGGCGTGAGGGCCTGCTGCTTGGCATCATCCAACTGTTTTTTGACATCAGCCGCCGCTTTGTCGTTTGCATTGGCGGCTTTTTCCATGGCCTTCTGCATATCAGCCAGTTGATCTTGTAGTTCTTGCTTCTTTTTGTCGTCCAGATTTCCCTTGTCGAGCTCGGCTTTGAGCTTGTCGATTTCGTCGGCCGCTTTTTTGAAATCGCCATCCTTCACGGCCTGCGCAACTTTGTCGGCAGGACCGGATTTGCTGGTCTTCATGTTATTGAGTTGCTGGCGCATTTTTTCTTCGCCCCCCAGTTTCTCACGCCGTTGTTCAAGCTGCTTGGCCAAATCGTTGAGCTTGGTCAGGGTTTGCTTGCGATCGAGGTTATCCTTTTTTGTCAGCTCGCGCGTCCCTTCTTCCAGTTTCTTGAACAAGTCCGCCGTTGCATCGGGCAAACCCTTGGCGGCGGCTTCTTTGTTTTGCTCTTCCACCTTCTTACGCAACGGAGCGATTGAATCTTTCAGGTGCTTCGTGATCGTAGCGTCATCGGGTATATTCGCCCCCGCTTCCTCCTGACGGGTCGGATCGGCTACAAACAGCAGCCCCAACGCCAGCGCTGCGGGCAGCAGCGGCAACAGCGCCCTGCGGCTGGGCTGCAAAGCGAATTTGCTGCCGATATCC
>JAYTAU010000730.1:0-2580 GCA_043737375.1 Planctomycetia bacterium | reverse complement strand
GTGGAGTCCCATTGCATCGTAGGGCGAACAAGTTCACGGCCGACAGTTACTGTACGTTGTGGGCCGTCTTTCCTTTGTAAATCCAATATCCATTCCGCGAGTAAATCACGGTTGATCAGTTGAGTGTTATTAGAACTTGCTAGCGCAATTGCACCGGGAGTGAAGTAGCTATTGGTAATGACCCAAGTGCAATTGCAACGATAGTGGGTCATCGCACCAACTGCATCGCTGACTGCTCGTCTGCTGACTTTACTCTCTTGACGCTTGACCTGAATCGCTACGCGCTCGGCACCTCGCTCAGCAACGAGGTCAACACCAAAATCACCAGACGCTTTCGTCATCGATACCGAGTAACCGCGAGCGGTTAGAAGTCTTTGCAAATAACTCTCGAACTCAACGCCGTCCATTACGTCAATATTGGCAATTTCAATTGCGCGAAAGCGCTGATTATACTCGACGACACAAAGCCAAATGAAATAACAAACGACAGCAACAATTAGCGACGCGACGACTTGAACGAAAAAACCTAGGTCGAGAATCCATTTTGCAAGAAGAATGGGACCACCAACGACTATCGCCGCAGTTCCGATCAGTTGATCTTTCTTCCTTCTCGACATAAGTCATTCTCATCAGGAGTTTTGCAGAACAATGATCCTCTTTGCTCATAAATGCGCCATTGTACGGAGTATACCTACAATTCGCTGGAACTGCGAAGTAGAGCAATTCATTTTTGACAATGTGTATTCTGCAATTCAATTTAACTCGGCGATACCATCGCCGGCTTTACACGAAATTCAATCCGATCCGTAAATCCCGGCTGCCACTTACCAGGGGGCTTACATCCCCCGCTCGCCGAAAGCTCATTTCCCCGCTCATCCCTCGCTGCTCGATCCTCGCCGCGCGTCACAACACATTCTCCCGCTCCTCCAAAATCTCATGCACCGCCCTAGCATCCGACGCGCTGCGAAGTCCTTCTAACAATTGTTCGTCGCTCAGTAGCCGGCTGAGTCGGGCGAGCGTGCGCAAGTGGCCCTGGTCATCGAGCGAGCAGATCAAAAAGAACAAATCGGTCTGTCGCGCGCCGCCGAACGGAATCCCCCGGCTCGTGCGACCGAACGCGAGGAACGCCTCGCCCAAAATGTTCGCCATCGGTCGCCGCGGGTGCAACAGCGCCACGCCGTTTTCCAGCGCCGTGGGGTGCATTTGCTCGCGCAGCCGAATCGCGTCGGCCAGCTTAGATGTATCCCACACGTAACCGGTGCGGGCCGCGACTTCGACCATTGCCGTGACGACCGACCCGCGCGTCTTGGCGGGCAGTTCCACCTCGATCGCATCGAGCGGCATCATCGCGGCGATCGACGGGTGAGCGTCATCCTCGACCGGCGTGGGCCGCAGAAAGCCTTCGAGCTCGGCCAGCTCTTCGTCGTCGGACAGGCCGATGCGATCTTCGAGCCAATGATGAATGTCGGCCGCTGCGAATCGCCATTCGCCCTGCACACGCCGCGCAGGCAGCTTACCTCGCTCGGCCAGTCGCGCGACCTTGGCCGGATCGACGTGCAGATATTCTGCAAGGGTTTCGATGGTGAAGAGCGGGTCGGACATTGGAAGGTCGCTAGCGGTAAAGGGACTATTGTACGCTTGCGCCCGATATTTTGCTGCTAGTGCGGAGTTCGGAGTTGGAAGTGCGAAGTTTTTTGGGGTTGTCCGTCACTTCGCACTTCCTCTCTTGACACAATTTCCATAAACCAGCAAAATCCGCCCCAGCAATTCAACGAGCGGCGAACGTGGTCAAGGATTCGGCCCGAGTCGCTCAAATCCTTAGAATTTCGATGCCGAGCGGCAGTGCTTCCGGAACGCCACAGAGGGCATTCCCGACAGGGCATGACTGCTAGGCGGCATCGTATGGGCATGGAGGCCCGGCGCTAATGCACGACTCAGTTCGCGGCGTCAGTCTACGCGCGTTGTTGCCCGAGGCGACCCTGTTCGGCGCCGACGACATCATCGTTCAATCGTGCTGTGCCGATTCGCGCACCGTGCAGCCGGGCGATCTGTTTGCCGCGCTGGTCGGCAGCGAGTGCGACGGACACGACTTTGTCCATGAGGCAGCGTTTCGCCAGGCGTCGGCAGTGTTGACCGAGCGTTATGTCGTCGCCGATGGGCTGCCGGTTTGCGTCGTCGAAGATGCCCGCAGTGCGTTTAGCAAAATCTGCCAGGCTCTCGCGGGCGATGCCAGTCGCAAAATCAAAGTCATCGGCGTGACCGGCACCAGCGGCAAAACTTCGGTCGTAGCGCTGATCGCCAACGTACTAGAAGCCGCCGGGCACGAAGTCGCTTGGATGAGTACTTTGGGTTGCTTCGATGGAGAAAACTTCGAAGCGGCTGCCACGACGCAGCAAACATCGCCGGCGATCGCGGCCTGGTTATCGAGCGCCGAAACCAACAGTTGTAAGTTCGCCGTGCTCGAAGTCTCGAGTCACGCGCTGTGCCAATCGCGGGTCGCGGGCATCAGCTTCGATAGCGCTTGCGTGACCAATGTGCGTCGCGATCACCTCGACTATCACACCACGGTGCGGAACTATC
>JAYTAU010000729.1:0-6442 GCA_043737375.1 Planctomycetia bacterium | reverse complement strand
AAGCCCAGGGACGGACCGGGAGGTCCATCCTACGGAACTGTGTAGCGTTTGATTCCGTTTTCGGCATCGCATCAAACTGTTTCAACTAAACATGCTGTCGACTACAGTAATACCGGGCATCTTGACGCGTTCTTCATCTCGTCGTTTGGAGTGACTCATGGTCCGAACTTCCATCGCGTTCACTGCGATTTGCTGCGTGCTATTCACTGCGTCGGCAACGACTTCGCCGGCCGAAAACTGGCCGCAGTGGCGCGGGCCGACCGGCAACAGCATCAGCAGCGAGAAAAAACTGCCGATCGTCTGGAACAATGAACGCGGCGTGCTTTGGAAAACCGATCTGCCAGAGTGGGGTAGCAGCACGCCGGCGATCTGGGGCAACGCGATCTTTCTGACTTCACACCAAGAAGACAAGCTGCTGTTGCTTAAAATCGACGCGGGGCAGCCGAATAGCGAATCGAAATCCAAACCGGGCGAAGTCCTCTGGACCAAGACCGTCGGCAGCGGTCAAGTCGATCGCGCACCGGTAAAAAAGAAAACCGACGACGAACGTCGCAGCCAAAAATTTCATCAGCTGCATAACTTCGCCAGCCCGTCGCCGATGACCGACGGTAAAACCGTGGTCGTACATTTTGGCAACGGCGATTTAGCGGCCTATGACTTCGACGGCAACCAGCTTTGGAAACGCAACCTGCAAGACGACTACGGCAACTACACGATTTGGTGGGGACATGCCAACAGTCCGTTGATCTACAAAAACTTGGTGATCTCGGCCTGTATGCAGGACTCGCTCGACGGCGTGGTCAGCCCGCTTTCGCCCAGCTATTTGGTAGCGCACGATATTCGCACGGGCCGCGAACGTTGGAAGACCATGCGCATGACCGGTGCCAAGGCCGAAGAGAACGATTCGTACACCACGCCCGTTCTGCGCAGCTATCGCTCGAATGATGATGATCCTGCCTCGCCGGCAGTCGACGAAATCGTCGTGATGGGCAGCAACCAACTCGATTCGTACGACCCGGCGAAGGGCAAACAACTTTGGTCTCTACCCGGTATTGTCGGCGGTCGCACGGTCACGGGTCCGACGGTTGTTGGAGATTGGATCTTTACGACGCAAGGCATGCGCGGCCCGCTGCTGGCAATCAAGCCCGGCAAACAATCGACAGGCGAACTGCCGAAAGCCAAGCATGTCGCATGGAAGATCGAAAAAGGGACGCCCGACAGTTGCTCGCCGGTCTGCTGGAACGAGCTGTTGTTCGCGGTCAACGACGACGGCATTGCCAAGTGCTACGACACGACGACCGGCATTTCGAAGTGGACCGAGCGGTTGAAGGGTGGTTACAAAGCTTCACCGGTGGCGGCCGACGGGAAGATTTATTTTTTGAATACCGAAGGACTGTGTACGATCATCGCGGCCGATTCGCGGTTCGAGCGCTTGGCCGAAAACGCAATCGCCGATCAGTTCGTCGCGTCGCCGGCAATCTCGGCTGGAAAAATATATCTGCGCGGCAAGCAGGCGTTGTATTGTGTGGGCGAGTGAGGGGTGAAGGAAGTGCGGAGTTCGGAGTGGGAAGTGCGGAATCAGTTAGTTGTCAGTGGTCCGTTGTCCGTGGTTGAACACTTTAACTACAGCGTCTCATCTCACGCTTTCCGATTTCACGCTTTCACGCTTTTTGCATCCCACCGCGCCGCTAAACCGCCGATAGCTCGTTCGCACACTCCGCACTTCCCGCTCCGAACTCCGCACTTCCCACTCCGAACTCCGCACTTCCTCCATGCGTCTCGCTTGGCTCACCGACATTCATCTGAATTTTTTGCCCTACGAGCGGGTTGACGCCTTTCTGAATTCTGTCCAGCGCGCTGAGCCCGACGGCGTCGTCATCACCGGCGACATTTCCGAGGCCCACGATTTGGCCGCCATGCTGGTCCACATCGACGATGCGCTGGCTCGGCCGCTGTACGTCGTGTTGGGCAATCACGATTTTTATCATGGCTCGATCCATGCAGTTCGTGATACTGTGGCGGGTTTGGCCGGCGTGCGGCCCAATCTGCATTACCTGACAATCGAGCAAGCACCGTTCGAACTCACCGCTCACACCGCGATCATCGGCGACGACGGCTGGGCCGATGCGCGGCTGGGCGATTACGAACGCAGTCAGGTGATGATGCACGACTACCGGCTGATCGCCGAGCTGGCGGGGTTGAACAAACTCGAACGCTGGTCGATGTTGCAGTTGCTGGGCGATGCCGCGGCCGATCATATCCGTAATGTGCTGCCCGCGGCGCTCGACCGCTACGAGCAGGTGATACTGGCGACGCACGTGCCGCCGCTACGCGAAGCCTGTTGGCACGAAGGAAATATCTCGGATGACGAATGGGCGCCGCACTTCACCTGCAAAGCGATGGGAGACGCCATTTTGCAAATCGCGCGCGACTATCCACAGCGGCAAATCACGGTGCTTTGCGGCCACACGCACAGCCCGGGCGAATGCCGGCCGCTGCCGAATGTGCGGATACTGACCGGCGGCGCCAAGTACGGGCACCCCGCGATTCAGCAGGTGCTTGAAGTGTTGTAATGTAGAGCGCAATGCAATCCATAACGACGACTGGCGGCATACTCGCTTCGATTGAACAGGAGCAAACAAAGGAAACGGAGGCACTTCAATAATTGAGCCCGCTTCGGGATGGGCCAAGAATTGTATGTGCATGATTTGAATTCGGTTCCCTCTGTTGTCCTCTGTTATGTTTTGTTCATTTGCGTTTGGTATCGAACAATCTTCTTCCTTTGGTCTTTCGAGTTTTCGCGATTTGCATTTTAAAAAGTTGGATCACGAAAACTCGAAAGGGCGAAAACGCGAAGCACTAGTCGTTGGTTCCCTCTCCGTTTCCTCTGTTATCTCCTGTTAATTTTTGGTGTTATGAAACTGAATGAATTCCGTTCTACGCAATGAAGACGGAATGAATTCCGTCCTACGAAAATGAAATTCGCCATCTGCAACGAGACCTTCAACGATCGTTCGATCCCCGCCGGCTTCGAGTTGGCTCGCGAGTGCGGCTACACGGGAATCGAGATCGCGCCGTTCACCCTGACGCAGTATGCGACCGACATTAGCGCGGCCCAACGTGACGAAGTGCGTCATCAAGCGGCCGATGCGGGTCTGGAAGTCGTCGGCCTACATTGGCTGCTGGCCAAGACCGAAGGTTTTTATCTGACCACGCCCGACGAAACCGTGCGTCGCAAAACTGCCGAGTACCTCGCCGAGTTGGCCGTGTTGTGCCGGGATCTTGGCGGTTCGCTGATGGTGCTCGGCTCGCCGCAACAACGCAATTTGTTGCCCGGGGTGACGCTGGCCGAAGGGATGCGTTATGCGGCCGACTGTTTGACGCAGGTCTTGCCCACGCTTGAAGAGACCGGCGTGGTGATTGCGGTCGAGCCGCTCGGGCCGAGCGAGGGAGACTTTCTGCTTACAGCGACCGAAGGGGTTGAGCTATGTCAAATGGTCGCCTCGCCCCAGGTGCGTTTGCATCTCGATGTCAAAGCGATGTCGAGCGAAGCGACGCCGATCCCGCAATTGATTCGCGACCACCGGCACTACCTGCATCACTTTCATGCCAACGATCCCAATCGCCAGGGCCCGGGTTTTGGCAAGGTGCAATTCCCACCGATTTTTGCGGCGCTGGGTGAGATCGATTATCGCGGCTGGGTCTCGGTCGAGGTGTTCGACTACACTCCGGGCATCGAGCGACTGGCCCGCGAGAGTATGCAGTACATGCAACGCTGCTTGGTCGAACTGGCGGAAACCAAAGAATAGAACTACGGAAACAAGTTGGAACAGGAGGTAACAGAGGAAACAGAGGAAACAGAGGAAACAGAGAAATTGCTAATCGAGCCGAAACCTCGATTTTAATTGCGTACGGCGATAAGGGACGACCGAAAAATAACTTCTCCACAAATCCTCCTCCCTCCGGGAGAGGCAGCGAGGAACGAGCGGTGAGGGTCGAGAAAATCGGGAAGTTATTTTTCGATCGCTCCTAAATGTCATTCGCTTTGACAGGTTGTGGGCACTCAGTTACCTCTGTTCCCTCCTGTTCAATTGTTGTGTTGAGTAGATCGGTCGGCGCGAAGTGTTCTGATTAGCGTTCATTTGTATCCATTCGCGGCCAATTTTTGCATTATAAAAGTGCGCGGATTTCGGCCGCGAGGAAGAACGAGCCGGTCACACAGATCAAATCGTCATCACCGGCCAGCACGCGGGCTTGTTGTAATGCCGCTTGCGGATCGGCACACGAAAACAGTCGGGCTTCGCCATGCGATGTTAAGGGCTCTGGCATTGAGGCTGCCGTCGCTTGCCGTTGCAACCGCTGTACGTCATCGGCCAATTCGTGCAATTCGTCGATGGGCACATACCGCGGGTTGTTCAAATATCGGGTCAGTAATACACCATCGAATTCGGGCAACAGCAGTTCCAACATCTCGCGGATTTGTTTGTCCTGCGTCGTCGCAAAGATCAGCCAGCGCTTGCGAACTGTGAAGCTTTCTCGCAGCGTGTCCAGCAGCGAACGGATCGAGGCCGTGTTATGCGCCGCATCGACGATGACCGTCGGGCGGCGAGCGATGACTTCGACCCGCGCCGGCCAGCGGACGTTGATCAAGCCGGAACGAATGGCCGGCTCGGGAATATTCCAACCTTGATTTTGTAGTTCGCAAAGCGTCGCGAGGGCGACTGCCGCGTTGTTCGCTTGATGCCGGCCATTGAGGGATAGCGAAATTGCCTGATAATTGCGTGCTTGCCCCGCGACATGGCTGCAAAAATTCAGGCGGCCACAATGGGTCTCGATTTGCAGATCATGCGGCGGCAGATATTCGACCTGAAAGTCGGTCCCCAACTGAGCCATCGTGCAACCATGACGACGACGCACCGAATTGATGACCGTTCGCGACTCCGGCTCTTGAACGCCGCTGATGACCGGCACTCCGGGCTTGATGATACCCGCCTTTTCAGCGGCGATTTCGGCCAGCGTGTTACCCAATTGTTTCATATGGTCGAAGCTGATGCTGGTGATGACAGATACCAACGGCCGACAGACATTGGTCGAGTCGAGCCGGCCTCCCAAACCGACTTCGATCACCGCCGCATCGACCCGGTGATGTGCGAAATGCAGCAGTGCGGCGGCAGTCGTAATTTCGAAATACGTGGGGCCGATGCGGTCTTGGCGGTGGGCATGCCGGTCCATGGTGGCGACGATCGGCCGCAATCGCTCGAGATGCCCGGCCAGTTCGTCGGGCGGACAGTTCGCGCCGTCGATCGCCATCCGCTCTTCGATACATTCCAAATGCGGCGAACTGTACAAGCCGGTTCGATAACCGGCGGCGGTCAACACCGCGGCAATCATCGCGGCGGTCGAACCCTTGCCCTTGGTGCCGGCGACATGTACCAGCTTCAGCGCGTCTTGAGGATTGTCGAGGCGCTGCAACAGCTCGCGCATGCGATCGAGCCTGAACTCGCGGCGACCGTAAGGAATCACGGCGTTCCGCTCGTAGTCGATGCGGCTGAACAGAAAATCGATGGCGTTTTGATAACTGGGCGGAGAAGCAGACACAGTCGAGCGCGGCATGCGACAGCCGTGATATCGCGGGAGCGGAGAAGCGAGCGTCGCCACTATCGTAGGCCAACCGGGTGCGGCTGTCCATTCATACAGCGTGCCGGATAGATCCCAAGTTCCGTAAGGTGCCATGCCCACTCCCCTGAGTGGGGTCGATCTCATGCCCACGCAAAGCCGTGGGCATGTCACCCGTACAAATCCGCCCCACGACGTAGCCAAGAAATCCAATCACTCAAAATTCGATCGGCACGTTTTCCTTACCCGCACGCGTCGACATCGCTTGCCAAATAGCCAAATTGATATCTTCCGCAACCGTATGCACCGAACCGTCCATCAACGCCACGCTGACCACGCTCGAGTGATGGCTGCGCGAAGTCACCGCCGCGTAACTGACTTTGGTTGCCGATTTGCCTTCTTGGTAGTTGTTCCAGTCAACGTCGTACTCGACACCGGAATTTTGGCAGAGCAGTTTACTGTTGGGAGCAAAAGTCGAGGTGAAGCCCGATTGATGAACGCGCGAATCAACCCACTCGGTGTGCCCGCTTTCGAGTTTGAAGTCGCCGCTGCACAACCCGGTGGGACTGGTCGGCATGGCCACGTTGTCCTGACCCGCATTGCGGTAGTACGGTTGCCAGCCTTTCACTTCGGCCAGGGCCAGCGTCTTGCTCAACCCGTCAGGGAAGCCCCTGGCTCCGTAGCGACCGTTGGCACTAAACGCGCCGTTACCACCACGCAACGTCACCGGGTTATAGACTTCCCACGTGCCCAGGTTGAAGCCATAGTTCAGCGGGTAGTACTCCGGTACGCCAGAAGTATTGAGTCGAACTTCGTTGCGGGGTTC
>JAYTAU010000728.1:0-6466 GCA_043737375.1 Planctomycetia bacterium | reverse complement strand
GGTGAGGGCGACATTCTGTTCATTGACAATTCGCACCGGGCGTTCATGCATTCGGATGTCACGGTCTTCTTTCTCGACATCTTGCCGCGATTGCGCCCAGGGGTTCGTGTTGGGATTCATGATATTTTTATTCCGGACGACTATTGGCCGGATTGGGCACAACGCTACTATTCTGAACAGTACTTGCTCGCTTGTTATCTGCTGGGAGGTGGGGCTCGAATGCAGATTGAACTTCCGATTTGGTTCATAGGCCAGAATGAAAGCATCTTGGAAGCACTTCGACCCATCTCTATGGTCGGGCCACTAGCATCGCAAAAAATACACGGCGGTGCTTTCTGGTTTACGATAACGGATTGATTCAGCATGCGCCTTCACGAATGCTCCAGGATCCAACCGACTGGACAGTAAAAATTCATCCAGTCCTCAGGTGACGAGTTGCATCGTAGCGACCATGCCGACGGTAACGCTTCTACCAGGCATGCCATGACTGTTTTGCGGCCTGTTACGCAGCCGGCTTGCGCAACGTGCCGTTCTATCGGGCGAATTCGCTTGGCGCAACCTGGGTCGACTGACGATTCGGATTGATAGACGGCCCACGTAGCGATATGTCATTCGCCCGGACCGAGATGGATCGCCTCTGGCTCTACGGACGAGCATGAAACTTCTTGGCATATTACGCTCGGCGCAAGCGATCGCCCCCGCGTTGGGGCTGCTGATGTGCAGCGGCTGCGGTGAGTCGACGCCGGTTGTGCCCAAGCCCGTTGCCCAGTCCAAGGCTCCCAGTCTGTTCACGGTCGACACGTCCGACGCGCTGCCGCTACGACCGACAGCACTTCAGCATTCGAGCGGTGACTCAAGTTTAGAGTCTAGCGCCCGACTAAGCCGGGGGCTGACTGGGGTCGCGTTAGACGTGACGAACGCGGTACTCCCGGTGATTTATCCGGTGGATCCGCTGCCGCCGATCGAAGACGTCGGCGAGCACATTGATGCTGAGCAAATCAATTCTGAGCAATTTGATGCCGAGCATTCTGATGCGACATCGAGCGTCGAGAGTATTGCCGATGACTCGCGCCGTGACAGTATCGAGCAAGCTGTCGGCCCCGTCTTCGATTTGCCAGATGTGAATGATACGGCAGCCGATGCGGGCCAGATCGATCCATCGGCTCGCGATACAACTGCTACAGAGTCGAGCGAACGTGATATAGTTACTCAACTGTCGTCGATAGAAAACTTTCCGCCTGGCAATACAGTGCCGCCGAGTAATTTCGGCGGAACTTCCGTTGATCACGATCCGAAATTGATCGCCGAGCCATCCGTCAGTTCGGAGATCCAACAACACTTATTCGCGCCGAATGCGCCGATTGCCGCTCCGCTGATTGCCAATGCCGCCGTACCATTCGGGCCGAGCGAGCCGGGCCCCGAATTGACGGCCGTGGCGCGTCGTGCCGACTCGCATGTCGCCCGCGGCGTTCGGCTGGCTGAGAAAGGGGCGATGTTTTCGGCGCGTGCCGAGTTTATCGAAGCCCTTAAGCTAGTGGCCGGCGCGATGGACGCACAACGCGGCACCAATGCACACGCTCAGGCTTTGAATGCCGGGCTAAAATCGTTAGAAGAAGCCAACGACTTTGTGTCGCGCGGGACGGCCATCGATTCGAGCTTAAACCTCACCGACGCCATTGCCGGGCATCAGACACCCGTGCTGAAGTCGCAATCGTTGTCGGGCATGACACCATCGGTTGCGCTGGCCAAGTACTTAACCTACGCGCAAGAGCAGTTTGGTCACGCCGGCGGCGACTTGGCACCCGCTGCGGCAGCGTTCTACGGCCTTGGCAAATTGCAAAGTATTCCTTCAGCGGAACGGCAGATGGTCGATGTGAGTTCGGCTGGAAAGGCGGTCGTTTTTTATCAGGCGGCGTTGATTGTCGATCGTAGACACTACAACGCCGCCAACGAACTGGGCGTGCTGCTAGCGCGTTACGGTCGTTTGCATGAGGCAAAGAGTTTGTTTTTGCACAGCGTTAACATCTCGCCGCAGCCGGTAACTTGGAAAAATCTAGCCGCTGTGCATCAAGATCTGGGCGAAGTCGATCTGGCCCAAAGTGCGAAACAGGAATCGCAACTGGCAACCACGCACTTGCAGCGTTCAGGTCATGCGTTGCCATCCGGCGGGCCGCAAGTGCAGTGGATCGATCCGGCCGCATTTGCTCGATCGGGACAGGCCAATGCCGATATGGGTGCGCCGCTTAGTGCAGCGCCGACCACTTCGACGATCAACCCAAATACGACTGCTCAGAAGCATTCCAAGCAACGCAGCAGCGTTAAGAGCGCGGCCCGTCTACCTTGGGAAATTCCGGATCGAAAATAATGGATTCAACGGGTGGCCGCTTTGATTCGGGCCCGCACGACCGAGCGACGGAGTGAAGTATGTACGATGTAAAGCCGCGACCATCGGTCGCATCCGGCAGTCTTAGAGCAGTAAAAATCGCGAACTGTGGTCGCGGCTGTATCGGTACGTTTGCGCGAACGGGCTTCCGTTTGTCTGCGATCGGGATCGCTATTATGGTTTTCGTTTATGGTGCGATTGTCTTGACCCATGGGCCCAACTCACGGGTCATCAGCGGCGATCAAGCAACATCTGGGGACGACATAGCCGAGCTACAATTGGGCCGGATAAATGTCGCGGCAATTCCTGCACATCGCGCGAGTGATGCCAGGTCAATTCAGCTTTGTCAGGCGTTTGGCCCACCGGCTACCGCACCGATCTGCGCCGTCGATTGTGCTAACGGAGGTTGCGGTAATAACGGCTGCGTTCGTGGCGGGGCACACTCATTGGGCCGAACCGGATGGAACGCGGCGCAACTGACCGACTTCGGCCCCTACGCGCAAGGGGAATACGTCGGCCACGAACGATTGGCTCATGTGCCGACGTATCGTCTGCGCGTCGATGATCAGCTCGAATGTTTGTATCGGCTCACGCGCGAGGAGACCAGCGAGCCGTATCAAATCAACGTCGGCGACGAACTGCAGGTCGAGTCGTTCACCGATCCGAATCTCAATCGCAATTTGATCGTGCAGCCCGACGGAACCATCACTTTGCGTCTGCTAGGCCAGGTCAAGGCCACGCGGCAGACTGTCGCGCAATTGCGCGAAAAATTAGAGCGGCTCTACATCGATAACAAGTTTTATCACAATCCCGCGATCTCGGTGACTCCGCTCAAGGTCAACACCAAGCTCGAGGACTTGCGCAACACGGTCGACAATCGATCGGGCGTGGTCGGCGGGCAAGGCGTGCGCGTGCGAATCACACCCGAGGGTACGATTACTCTGCCGGCTGTCGGCACGGTGCCGGCGCAAGGGCTAACGCTGGAAGAATTAAAAACCGAAATCGATCAACGCTACGCTGCAACGATCAAGGGCATCGAAGTCACGCCGGTGCTTTCGCAGCGCGCCGCGCGGTTTGTGTATGTCTTGGGCGAAGTAAAACTGCCCGGGCGATACACGCTCGAAGGTCCGACCACAGTCATGCAGGCCATTGCGCTGGCCGGCAGTTGGAACGTCGGCGGCAATTTACGTCAGGTCGTGATCTTCCGCCGCGGCGACGATTGGCGGTTGCTGGCGACGATGGTCAATCTCGAAGGGGCGATGGTTTATGCCAATCAGCCGTGCCCGGCGGGCGAAATTTGGCTCAACGATTCGGATGTGGTGATCGTGCCCAAGAGCAAGATCCTGCTGGCCGATGACTTCATCAATCTGGTCTTCACGCGCGGGATTTACGGCGTCATCCCGGTCTCGGGCAGTTACTCGTTTGGGCCGTCGACGATCAGCAATTGACAGCGTCTGGTGGGAAGAGCAACACCGATGCAAATCGTTCGATCGAATTCAGTCATCGATTGCGTCGCTGTTTTGCCTATGAGAGCTTTCGAAGCAGACATCGTTTCGTTACGATGCGACGGCTCGCTACCGCTTGCAATCGCCAAAAACGGCTGGTTTTTAATTCTCTCGGCGCTAATCAGGGGCCGTGTTATGTTGGGGCTACTGCTCGATTCCGCGGCGTTGATGTTCGTTTTGTATTTGGTGATGCAGGACCACCTTCCCGATTTTTGGCAAATAGTTCTGCTTAGCCTTGGCATGGCGGTCGCCAACTTCGTGATCGCAATCGCGTTGTTCTCGCTGATTGGCTGGTTTGTGATCGTGCCGATCGTACTGGTCAACGGCCTGATATTGATGTTCTTCTGCCATCTCACGATCCCACAAGCGGCTATGACGGTGGGCGGACTGGTCGTCTACCAGTTGATGAAGCATTGGCTATTCAGCATGTTGACTTGATGTTGCTTGTGCTTCGGCAATGAGGCGAACAAACTCTCCGGAGTTTGGGAATCGCCCTGTCGCATGGCGATACTTGGCAAGAACGTTCGTCGCATAGCATCGCCTGCCGCGACCATCTGCTATCATGCTAGCGTTGACAGTTGATAAGACCGTTTTATAATTCCCTATCGCAATCGAGCGATCCATCGAGTTCGGGGGTAAATCGTTCAATCCAAGGGCGGCGACCATACTCGGCAGTTCACTTTCAGTCGGAGAAAAAACATGGCAAACATCCAAGAATTCAGCGACGACACGTTCCAGCAAGAAGTTCTCAGCTCGGGTCAACCGGTGCTGGTGGACTTTTGGGCACCCTGGTGCGGGCCGTGCCGGATGATTGCCCCGATGATCGAAGAACTGGCGACCGAGAACCGCGGTTCGTTCAAAGTCGGCAAAATCAACATCGACGACAACCCGGGCGCGGCTTCGAAGTACGGAGTGTCCAGCATCCCGACGTTAATGATTTTCAAAGGGGGCGAGGTCGTCGATCGGTTTATCGGCGTGCGGCCGAAGACGCAGCTTCAATCGGCCATCGATCAGCACAAGACCGGATAAATCCGGAATTACGAATGACAAATTACGAATTACAAATGAAACAGGAGAGCAGCAACGTCTTTCTTCGTAATTCGTCCTTTGTAATTCGTAATTACTCGGCCTCATCAACTTCTTCTTGCAGCCGGCACCAGCGCTCTTCGGCTTCGGCGAGTTGCGTGACGAAGGCAGAGACTTCATTGTGTAGGCGGAGCGCCTCGGCAGGATCGGTGGCTTTCAACAACCGATCGTTGACTTGTCGTTTTTCTAAATCGAGCTTGGCAATCGTGCGTTCCAGCGCGGTCATCTCTTTGCGAATTTCACGCTCGCTGCGGCGCGGAGCACTCGGTGCTGCTTTCGCAGTTCTGGCCATAACCGAAGCCGGTGCCTTGGCCAGTCGCGCGGCAGCTTCGCGTTCGCCATCGTCAATTTCTTTGTTAACGGAATACAAATAGGCGTCGTAGTCGCCGCGATAGTTGACCACGCGCCCATCGCGCACTTCGACAATCGACGACGCCACGCGCTTCATGAAATGGCGATCGTGGCTCGTGAAGATCACGGTGCCCTTATACGCGACGAGCGCTTCAGCTAGGGCTTCGACCGTATCGACATCCAAATGGTTACCCGGTTCGTCGAGAATCAGCACATTGTATTGACTCAACAACAAGCCGGCGAGACAAAGCCGCGCGCGTTCGCCTCCCGACAACACCGAGACGTGCTTTTTGACTTGCTCGCCGCGAAACAACAGCGCCCCGGCGAGACTGAGAATTTCTTGATCCTTGGTGCCCGGCGCGGCGTTGTATTCCAAATACTCAAGCACCGTTTGACGTTCGGGCAAACTGGTGTATACATGCTGCGCATAGATGCCGACCAGACAACCATATCCCCAGCGAACCTCGCCCGCCAACGGCTCAAGCGAATCGACCACCGTGCGCAGGAAGGTCGTCTTGCCTTGGCCGTTATCGCCGACGATGGCAGCCCGCGAGCCATGATCGATTTCCAGATCAATTCCCTCGGCAATCATGCGTTCAGGATAACCGATCGCTAGTCCGCGACAGCGCAGCGCGGGGCCTTTGCGCGGTTCCACTTGGGGCGCGCGAATGTTGGCGGTCGGTTCGTCGCTCGCGATCTCGGCGACTTCGAGTTTTTCGAGTTGCTTGCTTTTCGACTTCGCCCGCGTGGCAGTGCTGGCGCGAGCTTTGTTCTTGGCGATGAATTCTTCGAGCTGCTTGCGCTTGGCGAGTACCGCCACGTTGCTGCGTTCGTCATGTTCGCGGCGCTCGATTTGATATTCGAGGAAGGCGTCGATTTTTCCGGGGTACATCGTCAATTTGCCCCGCGTCAGGTCCAGCGTATGGCTGCAGGTCGCGGCTAAGAACGCTCGATCGTGCGAAACGATCAGACATGCCTCGCGATAGTTCTTCAAAAAATGTTCGAGCAAAATCTGCGTGCGCAAATCGAGAAAGTTCGTCGGTTCGTCGAGCAGCAACAGGTTGGGTTCGTGCAACAGCAGCGCCGCCAGCTTGACGCGAGTTTGCCATCCGCCCGAGAGCTTGGCGATCGGTCCGTCGAG
>JAYTAU010000727.1:0-2591 GCA_043737375.1 Planctomycetia bacterium | reverse complement strand
CTCCGTGCCTCCGCGTCTCCGTGGTTTTCAAAATGTATTTTTGGCAAAGAAGTCGCCTTACTTCGCGCTCTTGGCCGGCTCCGAACCTTTGGCAAATACAAACTTGCCGTCCTTGATTTCCAAACCACTGAGTTGCGCATTGGTGATGTCGCCGTTGGCGTCGAACGACCAGGTGCCGATCGTGCCTTCGAAATCCTTGATCCCCAGACAAGCGCTGGTGATCGCCGCGCGATCTTTTTTGCCGGCAATGCGAATCGCTTCGATCACGGCTTTGCCGCATTCGTAGCCGTACACGGCATAGGCCTCGGGTTCGACTTTATATTTCACTTTATACTTCTCGACGAATTTCTTGCCTCGTCCGACCTGTTCGCTCGGCGGCATTCCGCCAAACGTCACGAACGCGCGGCCGTTGACGTTGTCGGCGCCGGCCGAGTCGATAAACGCTTGCTCGTAGCAACCGTCGGGGACCATGAACTTGGCCTTCAGCCCGGCAGCCACCATGTCCTTGACGATCTGACCTCCTTTCGATTGTGTGGTACCGCCGAAATAAATCAGATCGGGATCGAAGGCTTTGATCTTCGTCATCAACGAACGAAACTCTTGCGACTTCACGTCGATACTATCGCGATACACGACTTTGAGACCCGCCTCGGCGGCGTATTCGTTGAATAAGGTGGCCAGACCCCGGCCGTAGACCTCGGTGTCGTCAAGCACAGCGACGGTTTTCACGCCCATCTCCTTCGCCCAATCGACGCCAAACGGCGCCTGTTTGTCGTCCGTGGCGATCACGCGACAATAATTGTTTTTGCCTGTGGGACGAAGCGATTTGAATCGGATCGGATCGGCCAGTTCGATTTTAGTCAGCTCGACCGCAGTGTTCGCCGGGCTAATCATCAACAGCGCGGCTTGGTTCAGAATCGGAATCGCGGTTTCAGCCGCACCGGAGTTGTACGTGCCGATATAGGCCATCACGTGCGGGTCTTGCACGGCTTTCTTGGCGTTAGCCGCCTCGCGCTCCGGAGTCCACTGACCGGCAGAAGCGGTGGCGTCGTCCCAATCTTGGTAGTCGATTTTGTATTCGCCGACTTTATAGTCGATCTCTTCGAACGCCATGCGAATGCCGTTGACGATGCTATCGGTCTGTTGCTTGGCACTGCCCGTGCGCGGCAAGCTGCTGACGACGCGAATCGTATTCGGGTCGGTCTGGTTGCAACCGGTGGAGGAGCCGGCAACAATCGCGCCGAGCAACAGCGCGACGATGGGTACGTTTCGGAATTGCTTGAAAATCATCGTTCGATCCATGATGAATTGCGTACTAAGACTTCTCCGCGCATTCTAAAGGGCGCGGGAAAAAGCGTCAAACTAAGTGTGGAGTGGGAAGTGCGGAGTGCAACGTTGATCGCGTTGGACAGTTCAAGCTAAGCGGCAAAGCCCGGGTCAAAGAACGATTTGCTTAATTAGCGCACTGGCTGTTCGAACAGCGTTGCATCCGCTCATCCCACGCTGCTCATCCCTCATTCCGGCAGCGGTTTGCCCTTGGTCTCGGGCGCAAACAGGATCAGCACCATACCCACGGCATAGACCCAAGCAAGTGTGGCTCCCATTCCGGCTAGTCCGCCATAGTACTCCGTCAAATCGCCGGTGTAGAGCGAGCCGGCGGCAGCCAACACACGGCCGAAATTAAACGCGATGCCCTGCCCGGTGGCTCGAATCCGCACGGCGAACAGTTCGGGCAGATACAACGGCAACCAGCCATAAAATGATGCGGTACACATGCCAACGAGGAACACGACAAACGAAAACAGGTTGCTCGTGTCGGCTCCGCTGAAGCCATTGAAGATCCACAAACAAACCGCCAGCGACGACGCGCACAAGATAAAGTAGGCGATCTTGCGCGAAAAGACGGCACCCAGAAACGGCGCGATCAAGCAGCCCAAAATGGCGCCCATCGCCGAGAGAACTTGCGCCGACGAACGCCGTTCGGTCATTTGTCGTTCTTGGTCAGCGTTTAAGGTATCCGGCAGCCCGGCCTGGAGATTCTCCGCTTTGAAATTCGCCTCGGTCGTCTTGCTGACCCACGAGGGGATGTTCTGTACGGTACACCAGGTGCCAATCAGGGCCACGCCGGCCAAGCCGATGGCCATCAGCGTGCGACCGAGCCAGCGACGACTGACAATTTCTTGCAGCGGCTTGGCCTTGCCTTCGGTGGCCACGGCCGTCGTCCAGGCCTCGCTCTCGGGCACAAAAATACGGATAAAAAATGTCAGCAGAGCCGGCATCGCCCCGGCGACCAGGATCATCCGCCACTCGCCGTGAAAAAGCGGCGACAACAATCCGATGAGCATGAACCCAACATTGGACGCCGCGCCGATCAATCCCGCGAGCTTGGGCCGATGTCGCGCGGGCCAGGCTTCCATGACGAGCGCAACGCCCAGCGACCATTCGCCCCCCATGCCCAGCGCTGCCATAAATCGCAGCGCTCCCATCTGCCATGCGGCGTTAGTGAAATAACAGAGGCCTGTAAAGCCAGAGTAGAAGAGGATACTGAGCGTCATCGCCTTGACGCGTCCGATGCGATCGCCGAGCCATCC
>JAYTAU010000726.1:0-2595 GCA_043737375.1 Planctomycetia bacterium | reverse complement strand
ATTCCGGCCCAGCGCATCCAAATCGGCGACCAGTAAATTCGTTAGGTGATCGTTGTAGGGCAGCTCGGCGAGCGACGGCAGCCAACTGATGGTGACGAATCCATCCCGTCCCGCCTTGGCGACTGCCGCGCGGGCGGCCGTAACCGCGGCTGGATCGGTCGTCAGCCCGTGAACCAGCCGCGTGCCGCCTTCGGCCAATGCCGCTTCGAGCTGTCCGTCGGTGGTGCCGAGACAGACGATCAAGCCGCGATCGACCCCGGATGCTTTCAATACCTGCGCAGCATCGACAGCGGCCGCGCGGCCCGGTGCCGCCACCATGACGCATTGAAACAACCCTGCCGCGCACAACAACGCGATCCTGCGAGCGAAGAACATCGAACAAGTCCTTAAAAAGCGATGCAAGTAAAGCGGCCAAAATAGTCGGGCGTCCGATGTCGTTGCCAATGAGGACGACCGGCTAGAGCTGCCGCGCGAGAATGAACAGGAGGGAACGAAGAAAACGGAGGGATCGTTTGTATCAAATAGCCCAATCTACGATTAAAGCGGAAAAAATGAACGACATTCCCACGGAATTAGGACGCTTTGTTACCTCGGTTATCTCCTGTTTAATTTTTTGCTGTTGCCCGTGGGTAGCAATACTTCAAGACGAACTCGATCGGTTGTCGATTACGGCGCTACATCGAGGTTATAAGTTCGGGTTCCGGCAATCGCATGTGGGCCGTGCCCGACCCGCACTTGAATCATGCACGGTCCGGCACGCGTTGGGGTTCCCGATAGAACTCCAGTCTGTTTGTCGATCGTCAGACCCAAGGAGCCGTCTTGTATGCGCGCATCCCATATGACGCGTTGGCTGGCGGATTTTTCGGTCGGCTGAACTTGGACCGTCAGCTTGACCGAATAGTGCACGCCCACTTTTGCCGAAGGTAATTCTGCAGGACCGGCCACCGTCGGAGGCAACGTATCGACTTGGGTAAACGTCGCGCCGGCAACGCCGGAGGGACGGCTCCCTTTTTTCATGCAGATTGCTTGGATCGTGGTGGTCGCCGAGAAGGCTAGCGGTGCTTTATAGACTGGCGAGTCGGAGGTCGGCTCGCTGCCATCGGTCGTGTAATGCACCACGATGTCGCTCGATGGGACCACGATCTGCACGCGTGCCGTGTCTGTGAACACACGCAGGTTGGGTCGGAACTCGGGGGCCGGCGTGCGCGCGTCGGTCATCAACTGGCGAGTATAGAATTCCAGCACCCGGTCGCGCAGTTCGATCTCGGTCTTGCCGTCTTCCGATAAGACTTTGGACAGATTGTTGGGCACATGCAGTTTGGGCGCACCCTTGAATCGCTCGTCGGGAATCGTGACGGCGACGAAGTCGAGGCCCGCTGTTTTGTAGAGCGGCTCCAAGTCGTTTTTGCCCCCTTGTCCCACATACGTGATCAGCGGCGGATCGTCGGACGTTAACAATTCCGGATGATGACCCCAGTCATAGGCCAGCGCCTGGACGCGCGACGAAAACTCAGGATAGGCCGGGTCCGGATCGTCCATCGGCGTCCAAAGCGCGGGAAAGTCGGCGGGCAGCTTTGACTTGCTACGCGCGAAGCGGTCGCGACGCGCCTTCGGGTCCATACTACTCGACGCAGGTAATAACACCGAGTCGATGGCGTGCAAGTCGCCGGCGTCGGAATAGCTGCCGCTCGAGACCAGCCAGCCGCCGGCGCTAAAGCCCCAGGCACCCATACGGTCGGGATCGATCTGATACTTGTCGGCGTTCTTGCGTAAAAATCGTACGGCCGCTTTGAAGTCCCAATAAACCTGGGGGAAGATGCCATTGCGGTCGCCGCGTTTGCCGTCGGGCGTGTCGCCGCCGCGGTTGAGAATGTAGTTCAAGTTGGCGACGACGAAGCCCTTGGCGAGCGCACGTTCGGCCAGCGATTGGTAACCCCCCTCGTCTTTCTCGCCGCCGGTGTAAGACCCGCCGTGAACGATGATGATGCAAGGCTTTCGGACTTGGCCTGTCGCGGCTTCCGAATTCGGCCAATGTACGTTCATCCGCACCTCGCGACTCTCGCCACGGCGGGCAGGCAGATACAGCACATCCAAATCGTTGTTAGCCCCGGCGATTTCTTTGGGCTGTCGCGGCGGTTTAATGACTTCGGCTGCGTTTGCGCGCAGCGAAAATGCTGCGATAACGCTAAGTGCGGATAAACCAACCCACGAAAGGCCCGATTTTCTCAAGCCAATCCGCCTCTGCATCCGCATTAAAGTCGCAATAATCAGTGCCGTTACTGTGGCGACAACCGGTATAAATTTTGATCGAATCGACGAACAGGCAATATTCATCAAGCAGCTTTCGAGGGTTGACACCTAGAAAACAGAAGTAAAAAAAGGTGACAGCATTGATGATATATCAACAATGTCCTCTTATCAAGCATTTTTGATTGGATGCGGTTTGCAAGATAGTCGCGAAGCCCGCGCGTCGGCATTCGGACCCGCACTCGTTCGTTTTCACGGCATTTTTAGCTCGACGACATACACCTGCCGCACGCCGTCGTGCGTCGAGTCGATGCAGATCCGCCGGCTGTCGCGGTCCCATCGCGGATG
>JAYTAU010000725.1:0-2595 GCA_043737375.1 Planctomycetia bacterium | reverse complement strand
AATCGAGGCAGCGCCGGTGAAATTGGCAGTTGGATCGAAGCGGACGGTCGAGAGGGCCGCGTTGATTTCGGCGAGCGTGCCGCGAAACTCGACGACGCTAGTGCCGTTGGCGTTGCCGTTGAGAAACGTTAATCCGACCAATGAGCCTTGCAGCGTGACGATGCCGTTGGTCGCGGTCAGCTTGACGATGATTTGTCCGCTGGTCGCATCGTCGGCCACGCTGATCTGATTGCCGTTGCCGGCTGAAAAGATCAAACCGGTCGCCGAGTCTTCGGCCACGGCTTGCGTTGCTCCGGGGGCCGTAATGACCGGATCGTCGTTGACAGCGGTTACGGTGATCGCGACTGATTTGTTGTCACTGAGCGCCGCGCCGCCCGTATTCCCCAAATCATCGGCATTGATCTCGACGGATGCGGCGCCGACAAAATCGGCCGTGGGGTTGAAGGTTGCGCCGGCGAGGGCGGCGTTGATGTCGTCGCGCGAACCGCGAAAGACCATGAAGCCCGAGTCGAACGCGCCGGACATCAGCGTCAGACCGGTCTGTTGACTGAGCGAGACGGTGCCGTTGGTAGCAGTGATGGTAATTTCGAGTTCCTGGCTGCCGTTGGTATCGTCGGCGTCGGCAATGCTGATCGTCGAGCCGCCGCTAAAGGTCAAAGTGCCGTCTTCGACGACATTGCCCGGGCCGGGCACCGTGATCACCGGGGCGTCGTTGACCGCGCTCACGGTGACGCCGATTGAATCGCTATCGGTTCGGTCGGGCCCGCTACCGGTGTTTCCTTGATCATCGACTTCGATGTTGATCGTGTCGCTACCGTTGAAGTTCAAGTCGGAGTCGTAGGTCGCTCCGTCGAGCGCCGCGTTGATCTCGGAGAGTGTGCCGCGAAAGCGCAAATTCTTGGAGTTATCGGTCGTGCTCGACAAGAACGTGACGTTACCCACTGCCGCCGCATTGAGCTTGATCCTTCCGTTCGTGGCGGTGATTTCGACAATCAGGTTGCCGCTAGTCGCGTCGTCGGCAACGCTGATCAGATTGCCGCCTGTAAAACTAAACGGCGTCGAGTCTTCACTAATCGAAATCGGACCAGGCACGGTCAATACGGGGGCATCGTTGACCGCGGCGATATTGACGGTGATGGTTTCCTGGTCGGTCAAGCCCGGGCCGCCGCCGGAATTACCCTGATCGTCGACTTCGATGACGATCGAATCCGAACCGTTGTAGTTCGGGTCGACGGTATACGTTGAATCGGCCAGCGCGGCATTGACCTGCGCTAAAGTGCCTTCGAACCGTAAATGTTTCGAGTCGTCGGTCGTGCCGGCCAAGAATGTGACGTTACCAACCGCCGAGCTTTCGAGCTTGAAGTTGCCGTTGGTGGTGACGACATCGACAATCACGATACCGGCCCCCGAATCGTCAGCGATGCTAATCAGTTTGGGACCGGAAAATACTATCGCCGCGCCGTCTTCATTGATGTTTTGCGTACCGGGGACGCTCAGCACGGGCGCGTCGTTGATCGCCGTGACGTTGATCGTCGCCGTTTGCGGCGAACCTCCCAGACCGCCGTTATTACCGTTGGTCGAGGCTTGCGCATCGAAGCTTCCCACGCCGAAAAAGTTGGGACTCGATGGCGTGAAACGCAGGTTCGTCGCCCGCGCGACGGTGACAAAATCGCCGTCGGTGATACTCGTGTAGCCAATACCGTTGAAATACGCCAGCGTGCCGTTGGTAATGTTGGTGATCTTGAAATGCGTAACCGAGACCCCATCGACTGCGTTGGGGAGTACTTGCAAACCGGTGGCGACGCTGCCTTCGTTGATCGTGGTATTCGGGACGGTTGGATCATCGGCGACGGGTGAGACCGTGATGTCGGCCTGGTCGGTGCTGCCTCCCAAGCCCGCATCGCTGGCCGAAGTCGAGGCTTGCACGGTAATCGACGTGTTACCGAAATAATCGGCCGACGGGGTAAACTTTAAGCCGGCCGCGCCTTGGGCCTCGGTAATGAAACTGTTGTCGGCCACCACGGTTACGCCGTCGTTCAGATACAGCGTGCCGTTGGAAATGCCGGTGATTTTGTAGTGCGTCACATCGGTGTCATCGGGATCCTTGGTAATGACCAAGCCCGAGGTCGTTTGCGCGTCTTCGGCAACGCCGGCATTGCTGATGGTCGGCGTGTCGGCGACGGGCGTGACCGCGACATCGCTGGTGACCGTGTTGCTGTCGGCCGTACCGTCGTTGACGGTGAACGAAACCGTGCGAGTCAACGCGCCCGGCGCATTGCTGCTGTTTTGAAATGTGATCGATTGGAGCGCCGTTTGATACTGTGCAACCGTGGCCACACCGGTGAGTGTCAAGGTGCCATTGATCGGGTTGTAGACGCCTGCGATCCCCGCTTGATTGTTGAACAGCAGTTCGTCGTCGGCATGAAAATTAGAGGTGATCTGGACCGACGCGCTGACCAGATCCGTGCTATCGACATCGTCGACGTCGATGGCCGAGTCAATGACCACATCGGCTCCGTCTTCCGTGTATTGAGCCGTAGCGCCGCCGCCGGCAACCAAGGTTGGTGCCGCCAACACGCGGCGTTCTTCCAAACG
>JAYTAU010000724.1:0-6486 GCA_043737375.1 Planctomycetia bacterium | reverse complement strand
TTTTATGAGTCTGGAGCAGGATTTCTTGAATGTCCTGAGGCTTAAATCCACCCAGGAATTGCAGTAGGCGAATAGCGAGCCGCATCGGGTCCGGCTCGCGACAGAGGATCGAAGCGAAACCGATCCCTTCTTCGGAAACGTGTTGCTTTTCCTCCGCAGTAAGACCACTTTTTACGACATCGGGATGGATGGATTCATTCCGTCGAACGTCTCGTTTTTGAGCAGTTGCGTGCCGTGCTGCTGACGCAGCGCGCCTCTCGATTCGGTCGAGGAGTATCTTCTCGAACTCGTTTCGGTCTTGCGGCGCAACACGCCCGTGTTGTACGTCGCTAAAAAGGCTTTTCATCACCCGCTGCGCGATATCGGAACCGGGGGTTACTTTCCGCACTTCAATACTGAGGTGCTCGTTTGCATGCGCTCGCGCCTTTTCCCAAAACAGTTTGAACAGCTCCCGCTCGGCAGCGGGATTCGAGCCTATTTGCGAAAACAATCGAGTCATGCTTGGCTCCTAGGATAGGTGTTGTTCCCGGTAATTTTGCCGAGACTTAGGAAAAGTGGTTTGAATTTTTGCGCATTCGCCAATCGTTTGCGATGACTTGGTGGGGGCCGAGATGGCTGCCAACAGTCACCAACGACGGAGGACGCAATGCAGGATCATTCTCTCGTTTCGATCACGACCGATGCAATCCCAGTCAATTCCAATTCTTCGCAACAACCTGATTGGCGTCGCCTAGCCAAGCAGATCGAGAAAGAACACTCGGCCGTCCAGGCGGGACTAGCAAGTACGCTACTGGCCGCATTTCGGGCCGGAGGGTTGTTACTTAATGCCAAGCAGCAGGTCAACCACAAGCAATGGTTGCAATGGCTGCAAAACTCATTCGGTGCCGGTTCAAGTACGGTCAGTGTGCGGATGTGCCAGCGCTACATGCAGGTTGCCCAACGACTTGAGGCATTGCCTGAGTTTTCCAGTGCCGGCGACATGAATGGCGCCGCGACACGCGCGTCGCAAGTGCGGCGCTTGGAAGAACTCGAAATCCGCAGTATTCGTCAGCTGCTGAAACCAAGTGGCCTGAGCAACCACGCGCATGTTATTGATGCGATTGATGCCGAGGAAGCGGTCACGACAACTTCAGAAAGTCGGCAACAAGCAGCCGAGCCGAACCTACGAGAAATCGATTTTGATGTGACTGAAGTCGCTAGTCCATCCACTCCAGAAAGATCTGACCCGCCATCGCCTATACTCATTGAGAGTCAGTGCGCCGCCGACGACTACTTGACCCCCACAATTCTGCTGCGGCCGATCCTGGAATGCTTTGCCAACAGAATCGATCTCGACCCGTGCGCTAGCCTCTCCACGACGTTCCAAATTCCCGCCACGAAGTCGCTCACGATAACCGACGACGGATTGAGCGTCGCTTGGCACGGGCGGGTCTACGTCCATCCGCCGCAAACCGCGGTGCTTGAATGGATTAACAAAGCGGTTGAGGAGTTTCGCGCCGGTCATGCCGACGAAGTGATCTTACTTGTGCAAGCGATCACCGACGCTGACTTCAACGGCCCGATTCAGCCGTTTCCACGGGCTTACCTACGCGACCGCCCTCGGTTTGCGACGCCCGATGGTGCAACCACCGACGCGAACGTTCCTTACATGCTCGTCTTCTTGGGCCCAGAGTCGCGCTTCGAGGTTTTTGCCGATGCCGCAGGCGGTTTCGGTGACGTGTATTTCGCGTATCGCTTTGTCTAAAAAGCCTGATTCATCCTCTCTTCAAAAGGAGCTGGTCCATGTCTGCAATTGCGATTTCACACTCAGAACTCACGATCGATATTATCGTGGGGGGCAGTGCTCAAGTTCTTGCCCAGTATCCGGCAACTTTGAATGCCGACATCGTACTGGTCTGCGACACCAAAACAGAGCTGGACCAAATTCGCTCGATTGATAAACACCCGCACTTCTACAAGTTCCCACTGGCTGAGGGGGAAACGACCGACACGCTGTTCGCCCAACAGGACGAGACCGTGCGGGCCTTAGCGAGGGGTTGTGCCAACTCGAACGCGGATGACGGACTTGCGCAGATCAGCCGGGCCGGCAACGTGGCCGGTGAAAATCTTTCGACCACGGATAGCTTTGTCGAATTTCGTCGTGATCGATTGATGCCGTTGCTGATGGAACTGTCCAATGGCAACCTCCGACGTGTGCGGACCAGACTTCGCCACGGTCTGGGCGGGGGGACCGGCTGCGCCGGCGGCAGCACGATCAAACAGGCAATTGATAGCGACATTCTATCGCACACGTCCGCGACGATTTGCAGCGAAGATCACGCGATCGGCGCCTTGAGCTATCTGTCCTTGGGGAATCGAATCGCAAAGAACGCGGCACCCGGGGTTGCCGACTCGCTTGCTCATACGATTTCGCCGCAACGCGATGCCCGCGAGGCTCGACTGTTGATCCTGACCGAACTACCGGCGACGGGCCGCGATCGTGCCGCCCGCAACCGCTTCGTACTGGCGATGACGCAGGCCGAAACTGCGGGCGAGGTGAGTGAAGTCTTAAATCGGATGCGCCCCAATCATGCCTTCGATGGTCCGCTTGGTGGTGTTGAAATTTGGCAGGTCGGCTTCCATCGTCCGCTCGACCCACGCACGGAAGTCGCTCCGTTCATCGCGGCAGCGTACGCCCAGCAATTGCTACAGTCGCTGAAGGATGTCGGTGCCGAGGAGGGCTTAGTCGACCAACTGCTGCTGACCGGCAAACAAGCATCGGTTGTGCGCGGAAGTCTGAAATCGTTAATCGACAACGCGGCTAGCACCGAAACGGATGCCCTGGTCGACGCGATCTGTGCCCCCGGCTTCAGGCTGATCGTACAGGTTTCGGCGATGCTTCGCGACGGTCGAGCGCTGGGCCTGACCAAAGCGTCCGCCACGTGGGCGATGCCTCCTGAGACCTCAAGCGATCTCGAACGACGCTTGATCGAACAGGCGTCGTGTCTGGCGATGGCCCAACGCGATTTGAAGTCGCTCTTTCTGGACCATGAAAGCCTGCTCGACAACCTTTTCGACCACACAGCCCGGTTTCGCAAAATTCACCGTCAGCTCACGGGTCGCTCATTTCTGACAAAGCTCAGGGGCGCGACATCAAGCACCCGTGCCAAGCTGCAAACCTTGCAAGAAACCGCCGAGCAGATGCGCGGCACGAGCGATTTGCTCGTGGAGAACGAGGCTGAGCTGGCCGCGATCGCCCATGCGATTGAGCAGCTCAAGATTGAAACTGAATTCTTGCACGGGAAAGCGACCGGGCTGGCGAATCGGCTTTCGATGTTGGTGCCAAAAATGGCGCACGACAGCGAGCGACTGGTCCTGCACCATCCGATCGACTTCGTTTTTCCGGCCTTTTGGAGGTTAGCGCAGGACTCCGCTGAGGATGACTTGCTGCGACTGGTCTGTTCGGCCGTGCGTCAGGTGACGATTTCCGGCCTGGCGCGGATCGTCGGTGCCCCGGAAGCCCGGCCGGATGCGGTCGCCAAGGCGATTGCGGCACGTCAGTTTGAGGTGCTCGGTCCTCCTTGGGGCGGCAGCCCGCTGGCGAATCCCAAATTGGTCATGCATGTGTTGCCGCCGGTGGATGAGGAGTTTCGCGCTGCGCTTCGCAAATTGATTACGGCCGAGGACCCGCAATCGCTGGTCTGCTTTGCAGATTCCGTGACCGGCGTCGTCAATAGCTGCACGCTGTTCGTCGAACCGGTCGCAAAGATCGACCAAGTACTCACCAGTTTTTACATGCGGCACTTACTCGACGCTCACCGCGACTCGCGCGCGGCGTTCTTTTTTCCGCAAGGGGTTCGATCCGCCGAAGCGTTGGGAGTTCAGCTTACATAATTACTCACGATTTTTTTCATGAAAAGGAGCATTTGTCATGATCATGTTCTTACGCCTGGTCACGTTGACGGCTGCGATACTCGTACCCGCCATTCTGTTGTCGTGGACGGAAGATTTTCATTGGCAGTTCGGCCTGCCGGCGTTGGTCGTATTGCTGCTGTGCGACACGATGATCGGAAAGCTGCGGCAGAGAAATCTGCCGCAGCTGTCGGCTCGTCGTCGGCAACATTTGGGGGTCAACATACTGCACGAAATGTCCGCGTCGTTGGCCAAGGGTCTCGCCGTGGTGGTGATCATGGCGAGTTACTTTTTTGTGATTCAACAGATCCCGGGAATTCGCACCCCCGATCCCGACGTGGATCGACCGCAGCTGGAAAGTCTCCTCGCCGACCTGGAAGCCAGCAACCGCTGGTTGGATGCCGAACGGGCCATCGCTGATCGCTTTGAGCAACCGATTTCAGAACCTTGGAAACAGGAGCTTGCGCATCGGCAAGTCCGTTGCATCGTTCTTGCCGCCCGGAGTCGGCCCACGGTCGAAGCTCGTGCATTGTTGAAAAAGGCGATCGACCGCGCAATCGCCCAGCGGCTCTCGACAGACCTGCCCGATGCGGAGCTACGCGCACTCGACGCCGCCGACGCACTGGCAAAACACCAGCAAGAGGGTCTCGCGGCGACGACTCGCTTGCAGACCGATCTAAGTAGTCAAAAACAGCAGGAATTGAAATCGCTAACGGCATCCCATCAAGCCGCACTCGCCGCGTACAAAGCTAACCTAATTGCCGCTTGGGCCAAAGGCAGCTACGACGAACTGCTTCGATTTGGCGAAAATCTGGAATCTCTGATTCCCCACAGCGCGAAGCGTGAATATGAAGCCGCGTCCGCGTTGGCCGCAAAATACTCGCTGGATGGCGGCGAAGCGGCGATTCGGACCCGACGAGTCGATGCGACGCTTCAGAGCAATCAGCCCCAACGCCTGCCCGACGGTGCACAAGGCCGCATCCTTGCTCGTTACGATAATTTTCTGCCGAGCGTACTGGCGGCCGATCTGTCGGTTACTGATTCCGCTGGACGACTGCTGGCCGGCCTGCAAGCGAAGGATATCCAGATTACTCAGGATGGAAAACGACTGAGTCAAATTGCAATGACTCAGGCGCAGTCCGCTTCAACACCTTGGCAGATCGCGATCGTCCTCGACCGTTCGGATTCGATGCGCGGTAAACCGCTGGACGAAGCCAAAGCCGGCATCCACGGGCTAATTTCGCATTTGCCCGCCGGCACTTCGGTGCGGCTGTATTCTTTCTCCACCAAGGTGGATGCCCACACTGCATGGACCAAGGAATTACGCTCGGTTCAATCGGCACTGAAACCGTTGGTGACCGAAGGTGGAACATCGCTCTATGTCACCTTGTCTAAGGTCGCTTTCGACATGGCCGAGCTATCCGGCCCCCGGGCGGTTGTGTTGGTGACCGATGGCCGCGATTCGTCTGGTCAGCCGATTCGTGCCGATCACTTAACCGACTTGAAACGGCATGGTGTGCCGTGGCACGTGGTCGGATTGCAAAGCGGCGACCTCGACACGCGCACACTCACACAAATCGCCGAGGCCAGCGGCGGATCGTATGTCACCGCCGGACAGACGGCTGAACTGGCAACGCGGCTTTCCAAGATTTCCGAGTCGCTCCGCGCCGAATTTTACCGGGTCGTTGTGTTGGGGATCGATCCCGCGCGACCGGTCACGCTATCCGTCGGACGGGAGCCGGCGATTCAGTTCAACCTGCAGCCGGTTCAGTAGGTCCTCTAGTGATGATTGTTAGTGATAATTTTTGGAAGCGATCGATTGATGAGTGCCTTCACTTTTGATTGGTTGACCGTGGAAATAACCTTGAGACTTTGCGCAAATTCGTCATCGCGAAGCGTATTGCGAGTCGATGCGTTGCAAGGGATCGTTTGTTTTTAGTTAAGAAAATTAAAGTTAAACCGGCGAATGTTTTGACCTATTTAGGCCAAAACATTCTTACCACACCGTGGCACCGCGGTGCTTGCTTTAAAGAAATTAATTGCCGTAAGTCGAAGGCCGACCACGGTTCCCACATGTTTGCAAGTCGTCCCCGGTGTTTGCAGCGACTTACAAAATCCATCGCAACAAGAAATTCCCACAATCTTTGCGCCTGCAAACACGGATTGCGATGAGTTGTTGGGGAAAGTACGTCAGTCATTTTATCCGACTTGAGAAGCAGCATGAACGGCATCGTACTCAGTCTCTGTGATCGCACAGGCAACATGGTCAGGCCGTGGGTAGCGGCCGGCTATGAATGCTGGTGCATCGACCTACAGCACGACGGCGATATCTGCCGGGAAGGAATCCGGTTTATCGGCGCCGATGTCCGTCGCTTCCTGCCGCCCAAGGAGATTGCCATCTGCTTTGCTTTCCCGCCCTGCACCAATTTGGCGGTGAGTGGCGCGAGATGGTTTCGTGAAAAGGGACTGTACGGACTTTCGGCCGGACTGGAAGTTGTGGCCAGCTGTGCTGCGATTTGCGAATGGTCCGGCGCGCCGTGGATGCTCGAAAACCCGGTCAGCACTCTCAGTAGTTATTGGCGGAAGCCGGACCAT
>JAYTAU010000723.1:0-2600 GCA_043737375.1 Planctomycetia bacterium | reverse complement strand
CTCGTCGAGGGCCATGTTCCAGATGCCCGGCGATGGCGGATCGATGAACCAGTAAGCGGCGGGGCTGGAGGCTGGGGGCTGGAGGCTGGGGGCTGGAGGCTTGGGGCTGGAGGCTAGGGGATCGAGGAGTGGGGAGCAGGGATCGAACATCAGTGGTTGTACGGTTCGGCAGCGCGGTCTTTCATTCCCCATTCCCCACTCCGCTTTCCCCATTCCGGATCACTTCGCCGTCCATTTCATGATCGGCGTGCGCGCGGCGACAACTTCGTCCGGGCGGCTGATGGTGGTCGTATGTGGTGCTTCGTGCAGCAGCTCCGGCGACTCTTCGGTGATGCGAAACAATGTTTCGGCAAAGGCGTCGAGCGTTTCTTTGCTTTCGGTTTCGGTCGGCTCGATCATCATCGACTCGCGAACCGTCAGCGGAAAATAAACCGTCGGGGCATGAAAACCGTAGTCCAGCAAGCGCTTGCCGAGGTCCATCGCCGAAACGCCTTTGTTGGCTTTGATCTTCGACGCAGTCGCTACGAATTCGTGCAGACACCGATCCCCCTGCGGCACCGGCAGAATATGCTTCACGCGGCTGAGCAAATAGTTGGCATTCAATACGGCGTTTTCGGATACGGCCTTCAACCCAGCGGGGCCATACGTGCGAATGTAACAGTAGGCGCGCACCAGTACGCCCACATTGCCGAAGAAGCTCCGCACGCGACCGATCGATTTAGGCTGATCAAACTTCAAACGATACTTCTCACCGTCGAATTCGACCGTGGGAGTCGGTAAGTAAGGGGCAAGCATCGCGCGCACGGCGATCGGTCCGGCACCGGGACCGCCGCCGCCATGCGGACCGCTGAATGTCTTGTGCGGATTGAAGTGCATCATGTCGGCGCCGAAATCGCCGGGTCGCGTGATGCCGAGAATCGCGTTCATGTTCGCGCCGTCGAGGTACATCAGCGCGCCGGCCGCGTGGACCATGTCGGCGATTTGTTTGACCTGCCGTTCGAACATTCCCAACGTGTTGGGATTGGTGATCATGAACACCGCGACGTTGTCGTCGAGCTTGGCTTGCAAGTCTTCCAGATCGACAAAGCCCGCCGCGTTGCTGCGCACGGTCACCGCGTCGAAGCCCGCCATCGCGGCGCTGGCCGGGTTAGTGCCATGCGCGCTATCGGGTGCAAGCACTTTGGTGCGCCGTTCGCCGCGCTCGCGAAAATAAGCGGCAGCGACCATCAGCGCGGTCAGTTCGCCATGCGCACCGGCCGCCGGTTGCATCGAAACCGCATCGAGGCCGGCAATTTCAGCAAAGATTTGCTGCAGCTCGAACAGCATTTGCAACAGCCCTTGCAGCGTTTCCTCGGGCTGGTACGGATGCAGATCGACAATGCCGGTCATGCCGGCCACTTTTTCGTTGCGTTTGGGGTTGTACTTCATCGTACATGAACCAAGCGGGTAGAAATGCGTGTCGACCGACATGTTTTGCGTCGATAAGTTGGCAAAGTGCCGCACCAGATCCGGTTCGGTCAGTTCGGGCAACGGCGGCGGCGCGTCGGCCAGTGCCGATGTTGGCAGTAGCGAAGCGACGGGTGATTCGGGCACGTCCAGCGCGGGCACAAGCATGGCGCGCCGGCCGGTGCGTGAAAGTTCGAACAGCAGTTGAGTGGAGCGGGTGTTGCGCACAGAATGTGGAAATCGGAATGGGGAATGGGGAATGGGGAATGGGGAATGTTTACGCTTTGAGCTGAAACGGCTGCTTAGCGGCGCGGCAAACGGCCCGCCCTTGACGAAATCGGAAACGGAAAAGCAGACGTGATTTCAGAGTTTCATTGCATATAAAAGTTGTCCGCATCATGGGGCTGCGTTACGATGAAAGGTGTGAATCTTCCTCATGGACAGCGCGCCGATATTGGAACTAAACTTGAAGAATACACTTTGAATTCGCTCCATCGAGACGGTCGACACAAGGCACGGGTCTTTGAATCAAAATTGGGCATTTCGCTGGCGAATGCCGATGTTTTAAAAAACGGGTTGTGCCATGCTGCTGCGACAGCCGACAATGTCGTGGCGAAAGGGGACAATGGTTACGGAGAGGTTTATGCTTTAGAGTTTCTACTGGCCACGCGGCTCGGTTCGGCAACGGTTCGAAGTGTATGGATTATTCGGTATGGCGAAGACTTTCCAAGACTGACTACCTGCTACATCGTTTGACTTCTCAATGAACACTCATATTCACATGCACGACGTAGTGGCTTTGTTACAAGACACAACCACAACGCATTTCGACACCAAGTGCCCAATCCTGCTGAGGCGCGGTCAAATGGGTACCGTGGTATTGCTCTACGATGGAAATGCATGTGAAGTTGAGTTTTCGGATCGCGACGGACGGGCCTATGCACTACTGCCGATTGCGGAAGACAAGATCATGGTTTTGCGGGATGCACCCGAGTTTGTCTCCTCATAAACGCCCATTGCACACACTACTTTTCAGCGACGGTTAATTCGCGATGGCCGACTGTTGCGGCCAGCCCATCGATCTCGGCCTTCGTACGTTTTTCGGTCACACTGACTAACATGCAGTCGGCCAGTTCGGGGTACCACTGCCCGAG
>JAYTAU010000722.1:0-6494 GCA_043737375.1 Planctomycetia bacterium | reverse complement strand
ATCAGCCGCTGTTTGGCAAAATTCGCGAAGACGTGAGCGGCGCGCCTCGCGTGGCGTTGCATGCCAAATCGCTGGCGTTCGATCACCCGATCAGTAGCGAACGGATGAGTTTCGAGATGCCGCTGCCGCCCGATCTGAGGCGATTTATCGAGCTATTGCGAACAGGAAATACTTCCTAGCCAAGTCGGAAAATGGAACAGGAGGGAACAGAGGGAACAGAGTTAGGCCGTTCGACCAAAACAGTACTCGTTCGTACTCTAGATTGTTGCTCAGTCCCGATCTGGCAAGTCTGTCATGATGCTTCTGTGATGATGAGTCGGCGTGTGTTCTCCGTTCCCTCCTGTTAATGCTCTTCTAGCTGTGTTCCGAGAGACCATGAAACGCAAAGTACTACTCGCCCAACTACCGATTCCGCCTGCGGGCATTGAACCGATCGAGGGCAACGTGCCGTTGGCCGCCGGCTATCTGAAGATGTACGCGCGGAATCAAGGACTTGAACTTCATTATGACATCGAAATTTTGCCAACGGCTGAAGCGAACTTGTGCGGCGACTTAGCCTTGGTCGAAGCGATTCTGTCGCGCGAGCCGTGGATGGTCGGCTTCACCTGCTATCTGTGGAACATTCAACGCACGCTCTGGATTTGTGAACGACTCAAGCAGCGCTGTCCGGAGTTGCTGATTGTATTGGGCGGGCCCGAGATCACGTCCGACAATAACTGGGTGCTGCAACATGCGGCAGTCGATTATGCCGCGATTGGTGAAGGCGAGCAGACGTTCAGCGAACTGCTAACGGCGCTGGTCGGCGAGGATGTCGCGACATTGACCTCTGCCGACCCGACGATTGCCGGCTTATACATCGCCCCGCCAGTCATTATCGATGCAGTGACGGGCGTGGCGAGTCGCCCGTTGGGCATGTTGCCGGTGTTTCGTAAACCGTTGCCGCAACTCAAAGACATCTCATCGCCATATCTGGAAGGCATTTTAGATGCCGCCGACGAGCAGATGCTTCTGCTGGAAACTATTCGCGGTTGTATCTTCAATTGCAAGTTTTGCTACTATCCCAAGAGCTACGACGCACTGTACTTTCTCTCGCAAGACAAGATCGAAGCCAATTTGCGTCATGCGTCGCAGCGCGGCGTCCGTGAAGTAGTACTACTGGATCCCACGCTCAATCAGAAGCGCGACTTCGCGGCGTTCTTACGGCTGCTGGCACGATGTAATCCCGAGCCGCGGTTCAAGTACTTCGGCGAGCTGCGAGCCGAAGGCATCAACGCCGAAATCGCACGGCTGCTGCGCGAGGCCAACTTCACCGACGTCGAGATCGGTTTGCAGAGCGTCGATCCGCTGGCGATGGATTTGATGGACCGCAAGAACAACATGAAGGCTTTCGAGCGCGGGGTGCGCGCGATGTTGGACGAGGGAATTCGCGTGAAAGTCGATCTGATCATCGGGCTGCCCGGCGACACGGTCGACAGCGTTCGGCGCGGGATGCATTACATTCGCGACACGGGCTTGTATAGCGAAGTGCAGGTGTTCAACCTGGCGATACTTCCGGGCACTGCGTTTCGTCATGAGGCCGAGACCCTGGGGCTGAAGTTTCAGGATCGGCCGCCGTACTATGTGTTAGAAACGCCGACGATGAACTTCGAGCAGATGTACGACCTGATGGCCGAGGCGCAGGAGATATTTGAGACCGAGTTCGATCCGCTGCCGGAACTGACGGGGCTAGAGACTGGGGGCTGGAGGCTTGAGGCTGGGGATGTGAGGCTGGGGTTGATTGAGCGATGTCGAGTGGATCTGAACACGATAGATGTCACGCCAGCGTTCGATGCCGCGGTGTTTGAGCGATTGCTGGGCTTGCCGGCGAAACGCTCGCAGGCATTCACGCTGTCGCTAACTTCGAGCGACTTTGACTTGCATCGCGCCGTTGCGGTCGAATTAGTTGAGCGATTACTCATGGATAACCCGCACACGACGTTGCAGATTGTGCTGCGGCCGTTCGCTGGCTCAAGCATCTCGGGCTCCTACCCTGTTGAACCGGTGTCGATCAACACGCTGGAAGCCATCCGCCGGGCGTGCTATGCAAACCCGACATACTTGGATCGCTTTTATGCGGTGTTGCCCGGCCCGAGCAAAGGTGCGAAGCGGATCGTGATTGCACTGACGGCTGAACAGAATGATTCAGCCAGCGATGAGTGGCGCGACGCGGTGGCGGATTATGGGACGTTGGTTGTATACAGATCGTCGAACCGCGATCATTCGCCGGTCATTACGTCTTAAACCATTATGTCCATTGAGCCAACTGCCGCTTGACCACTTCATGAGAAATTACGTCTCCAGCGGCAATTTGAGACTCTGCGATTTCCAATTTTTGAAGAAGGAGCAGCCGGTCGATGAATGTCTCGATATCGACTTCATCCGGCATCGTGGCGACGACTTGTTCTAGACGTGCGCGGTCCACACGAAACCTCGATACTGAAACGAACGATCCAAGAAGCTACCCGGCAAGGACTCGAACCTTGAATGGGAGAGCCAAAATCTCCAGTGTTACCATTACACCACCGGGTAGTGGCGTCAATTGTTATAGTAAATAGGTCGGATTCCGACAATGGGACGGGTTAAACGGTTGCTGCATTCGCGGGGGAAAGCGATGAGTGCTCAATGGCTGGTGACAATTCAACGACTGGCGATTTTATTGACTGTAGTCACAAGCGGTGCCGTGCTCATTCTAAACGGAGCTTGGCTGGCTATCCCGATTGCCATGTTTTGGGGAGAACGGACTTGTGCAGGGATGCGAAACGGTATTTGCCAAGCATCGCCGACGGCCAGGGGGCGCAAAGTTTCATGGATTGTTAGTTTCGCAGTCGTCGCAGCATTGTTTCTTCTGATCGCGACACCGGCGATTTTCACTGGCTGGTTTTTTGGAGTCGCCGCGTTTTTGGCTTCGTTAGTCTTCGTGTTCGTGGGCATGATGGCCCATCTCTTCCTGCAGCGATTCGGGCCAATCAGGACTCCCTGGCGCCTTGCCGGTTTGCCACGGCAAACGACAACTGTTCCAGCTCAATCGCCAAGTCCACACCCACTAGACTGATGCCTTCAGGCAGGACAAGCGTCACTGGCGCAAAGTTCACAATTCCCTGGATGCCCGACTGTACGAGCCGGTCGGCGACGGCTTGGGCGGCCGCTGACGGAACAACGACCATGCCAAGTTTTATTTGGTGCTCTTTGGCGATCTCGGGCAGTCGGTCCAGGTGATAGACAGGCACACCGTCGATGCTGGCACCGACGACATGCGGATCGACGTCGAAAGCCGCCGCGATCCGGAAGTTCTGATTGCCAAAACCTTTGTAGCCCAACAAGGCCCGGCCCAAATTGCCCGTGCCGACCATCGCCACGGGCCAGCCGCGATCGGTCCCCAATATCTGCCGGATCGCTGTAATCAGCTCCTGACAGCGGTATCCGATGCCAGGGTAGCCAAAATGCCCGAAATAGGCCAAGTCCTTGCGTACTTGAGCATCTGTAAAGCCCAACAGGCCGCCAAGTTGGTTTGAACTGGTGGTCTCGTGGCCGTCGCGCAATAGGTGCTGCAACTCGCGCAAATACAGGCTCAGCCGGCTGACGACGGCCTTGGGAACGGGTCCGCCCGGCAGGCTGGGCATCTTGCTGCCCTGTTCGCTCATGAAGGTTGGTCGCTCATGAAGTTCAGCAGTATAAGCCGTAAAACCGTCGGTCCGATGAAGCTGTTCCTCCGGGATAACTGTAAGTCAGAGGCTGATTAATCACAAGTGGATGCGGGAAGTCTGCAACGTTGCCGGACGTCACAGTCGCAAATTATCGGCGGCGAAACGACTCAAACTCGCAATTTGACATTCTGCCGGTTGGCCACGATACTTCGAGTGTCCGACAACTTAGTCGAATCCCAATTCCGGCGAGCAATCGCTACCGATCTTGCATCAGGTAAATAGGAATAAGTACGTGACATTCACTGTTCAGACCGAAGCACCGCCACTTCACGAAGATGCGACAGGTGCCTTGCGGGTGGGCGACTCGCGAGTGCTGCTGGAACTGGTTATCCACGCGTTTCAAGATGGCGCGACTCCCGAGACAATCGCTCAACAATATTCGACATTAGCGCTGTCGGACGTATATGCTGTCGTTGCTTACTATTTGCGTCATACGAGCGAAGTCGAGGCGTACCTGGTGGCACGCGAAGAGTTCGCCCAGGTAGTACGCCAACGAATCGAAAATCAGCAGGGAGACTTGTCCGAGATTCGTGCTCGATTGCGTGCCCTTAGAAGCAATTGAGGCGACGGATGTTTCGGGTAGTGACCGACGAGAATTTTAATAACGATATTTTGCGAGCGTTGCTGTTGCGACATCCAAACTTCGACCTCGTTCGCGTGCAGGATGTCGGGCTGACCGGTGCCGATGACCCAACAATTCTCGCGTGGGCGGCGAAGAACGACCGCATCCTTTTGACGCACGATCGCGCGACCATGACAGATCATGCCAATCAGCGTTTGCATGCGGGAAAGGAGCTGCGAGGCGTTTTCATCCTCGACGACCGTTACCCAGTCGGCCAAGCTGTCGACGAGCTACTTTTGATCGTAGCCGGTAGCGAGCAAGGCGAGTGGAGCGGTCGTATAGTATTTCTGCCGCTCTAAAAACGCGGTCGCGCTAGTCGATCGCGTCTTTATCTAAACGCTCGCGCCCTATATACGTCATACCCGGCTAAACCGGCTAGCGTGGCGTGAGCGGTACTCTTTCTACGTCCGAACCATTTGGTGCGGCCATTCTATTTCACCCAATCGACCTATTTGGCCGATACTTTCCACACCACGGGAACATTTAGCGATGACCTATGCTATCTACGCCATGTACGAAGACAGCACAACACGCGGAAATTGGGTTAGACAGCTAATGTACGTCAAGTTGGGCAGCCGATGAAACTCACTGACGAGTTGGCTCTCGTCAGACCCAGGCCACCATTCCCCACACTGAGCCGTCCACGAAGGAGGCAGGACAATGAGAACACTGTTGGTTGTACCGATGATCGCGGTCATGTTGATCGTCGCTTCGGTCAAGCCTGTAGACGCCGGCTACTGCGGCGCTACATGCTACAAGAATTGTGCCCCGAGCTGCTCAACGGGCAGCTACTCGGGCGCTAGGCAGCAATGCCACACCGTGATGAAGACCTGTAAAGAGGTCGTGTATGAGAAACAGGATTACACCTGTTACAAGACGGTTTACGACACAGTTTGCGAAGACAAGACGATCGACTGCGTCAAGTACGTAGCCGAGACGGCGGTCAAGAACTGTGAATACACCGTTTGCAAACCGGTCTGGGAAACCAAGACCAAAACTTGCAACTACACCGTTTGCAAGCCGGTCTGGGAAACCAAGACCAAAGAAATTCAGTACACCGTGTGCAAGCCGGTCTGGGAAACCAAGACCCGCGAGATCAACTACACCGTGTGCAAGCCGGTCTACGAAACGAAGACCCGCGAGATTCGCTACACGGTCTGCAAGCCCGTGTACGAAACCAAGACGAAGGAAATTTGCTACACGGTCTGCAAGCCGGTCTACGAAACCAAAACGCGCGAGATTCGCTACACGGTGTGCAAGCCGGTGTACGAAACCCGCACGAAGGAAATTCCGTACACGGTCTGCAAGCCGGTCTATGAGACGAAGACTTGCAACTACACCGTTTGCAAACCGGTTTACGAGACCAAGACTCGCGAAATTCAATACACGGTGTGCAAGCCGGTGTATGAAACCAAAACTCGCGAGATCAACTACACCGTTTGCAAGCCGGTAACCGAGACCCGCACGAAAGAAATTTGCTACACGGTCTGCAAGCCGGTCTATGAGACCAAAACTTGCAACTACACCGTCTGCAAACCGGTTTACGAAACGAAGACCTGCAACTACACGGTGTGCAAGCCGGTCTATGAGACCAAAACTTGCAACTACACCGTCTGCAAGCCGGTCTACGAAACGAAGACCAAGGAAATTCATTACACGGTTTGCAAGCCGGTGATGGAAACCCGCACCTGCAACTACACGGTCTGCAAGCCGGTCTACGAAACGAAGACCTGCAACTACACCGTCTGCAAGCCGGTTTACGAAACTCGCACCAAGGAAATCCCGTACACGGTTTGCAAGCCGGTTTACGAGACCAAGACCAAAGAGATTTGCTACACGGTCTGCAAGCCCGTCTATGAGACCCGCGAAAAGGTCTGCAAGTACACGGTTTGCAAGCCGGTCTGGGAAACCAAGACCAAGGAAATCTGCTACACGGTCTGCAAGCAGGTTCAAGAGACTCGCGAGCGTGAAGTTTGCTACACCGTCTGCAAGCCGGTTCATTACACCAAGACCATCAACGTCTGCTGCGGTCGCTGGGAAACCCAAGTGACTGAGTGCCCAGGCCGCGTGGTCACCAAGTGCGTGCAAGAGCCAGGTTGCTGGGTGTGGGATCCTTGCTGCTGCAAGTG
>JAYTAU010000721.1:0-2601 GCA_043737375.1 Planctomycetia bacterium | reverse complement strand
GCAAACGATCCGTCGACCGCGGCCCAGCCCATCAACACCGGCATGGCTCCGGCTACCGCACCGACGACTGTGTTGAATGGAGTGCGCGATTTGAGCGGAGTGTAAAGCAGCACGTACAACACCCAGGTCAACAACCCCAACATTGCCGTGATCAGATTCACCGCCAACGCAAGAATGCCGACTCCGGCGAAAATGGTGACTGCGCCGAACATCAACACTTCGCCGGCTGATAAGCGACCCGCAGGCAATGGCCGATCGCAGGTGCGATCCATCAGTAGGTCTGTGCGTCGTTCCAAAAGTTGATTCATAGCGCTGGCGCTGGCTGCAACCAACGCCGTGCCCAGTAGCATATTGATGAATAACCAGGGGCTAGGCGTCGTCCAACTTCCGACAAACGCTGAAACGGCGACCGTGACCAGCACCAGGACCGCGATGCGAGGCTTGGTCAGTTCCACATAAGCCGCCCCGCGGGCGACGAGCGAAAGCCGATGCTCGGCATATGACAGGGTTGAAGTGCTCATGCAAAAGCTCCTGCGTGAGCCGTGTCATGCGATGGATCCGGCGCGGATTGCAAGCTTGATAAAACGAATCTACGTCCGGCACGAAGCGAAAGCGTCAAGGCAGTCACCAGCAATAGCGAACCGACGGCCACATGTGCCGTGGTGATGTTGGCTTGCATTCGCCCCTGGGCTTCGATCGTGTATTCGGCGGCAAACAGATACTCGGCAAACCAACTGGGCCAGCCGTAGTTGGTAACCCAGGCCCCGCCGCCCAGGGCAACCTGTGTGAACACGATCACCATCAAAGCCGAGGCCGGACGCATGAGCCAAGCGTCATTTACGTGCGTACGCATCGTGCGCCAAACGATGTACCCGACCTGAACAACCAACAAGCCCGCGACCAGCAGATGCAAGGTTACGAACGATTTGAATTGTCCCGGCATGGCGGCGACAGCGATGTGCCGCAATTGAGCACCTAACACGAGTTGCAGGTAGGTCAACAATGTGGCGATTGAAGCGGCAATTGCCAGACGCAGGTCGTTGTGCGACGAATTATGAATACCATATTCGAACTTCGCAGACCGCCAGGTTTGCGAAGTCACCGTCGCCAAGGCAACGCAAATGGCAAAAAACAGCGGACCCGTGCAACCATGCAACATGGCCAGGGTGCGGGCGTCGAGCGTGACGCGCAGGCCGCCCAGTACGCCTTGCACAATCACTAGCACCAGCGCCGCGAGCGACATGACTCGGATGTAACCGGGCGACTTCATGCGATAAACCGCGACGACCAATGCGATGGTCAGCAATCCCACGCCAGACGCCAGCAGCCGATGGCCGTGTTCGATGAACAAATCCCATGGCCCAAAAAACCAAGTCGACAGCGGATACAAAAACAAATTGTAACCGTACGTGTTGGGCCAGTCGGGCACTGCCATGCCCGCATCGTGCGAAGTCACCAGGCCGCCGATCCAGATCAGTGGAAACGTGGCGCAGCACAAAGCAACCGCCAAGCGATGCGGCCAAGGGCTGACGGGTTGTGGCGTAGTCGAGGACAAGATCGGTATTTTTGAATAGCTGCGGAAGTAGTACGACTTGCAAATCGAAAAAGGCAAATTGAGCGTTTTGAATATGTAATGCTTTATCGGCGATTCGCCCTCACCGCTCGTTCCTCGCTGCCTCTCCCCGAGGGATAGGCGGTACCAGCATTCCGTCATTCATTATTTTGTACTTCGTTCAGTGGTGCCCCGGTTTGGGCGTCGAAACACCCGCTGGCGGCGGCTGGGTTTGCGGGTAATAGTCGGTCGTCACTTCGGGCGATCCATACTCGTAGGGCCCGCGATACACGACCGGCTGAAAATCAAAGTTGCCGTGACCGGGCGGGCTGGGAGCTTGCCACTCCAGCGTGTTGCTCTTCCAAGGATTACGGCCCGCAATCGGTCCCGCAAACATGCTATAGAAGAAGTTCACGACGAAAATAATCTGTTCCGCAACCAGGATGATTGCACAGATCGTGATGAACTGATTGAGCGGTTGTAAATTGCGAAATGTCTCGTAGTGGTAAGGGTCGGCCAGGCGCCGCGGAAAACCGACCGCACCCAAAATATGCATCGGGAAGAACACCAGATTCAGCAAGATGAAAGTCAGCGCAAAATGCACCTTGCCCCAGAATTCGTTCATCATCCGACCGAACATTTTTGGATACCAAAAATAGATCGAGCCGAAAACTCCCATCGCCGTGCCGCTGAACAACACGTAATGAAAGTGGGCCACGATGAAATAAGTATCGTGAATGAAGATATCGACCGGGGTGGCGGCCATAAAGATGCCCGACAACCCGCCGATGATGAACATCGACACAAAAGCCAGTGCAAATAACATCGGTGTGGTGAACTGAATCCGTCCGCCCCACAGCGTACCGAGCCAGTTGAAGACTTTGATGGCGCTGGGGAGCGCGATCATCATCGTCGAAACCATGAACGTCATCCCCAAGGCGGGGTTCATACCGGAGACGAACATATGATGTCCCCAAACGATGAAGCCCAGGCCCGCGATGCCGCCGATCGAATAGACCATCGGCTTGTAACCGAAAATCGGCTTTCGC
>JAYTAU010000720.1:0-2601 GCA_043737375.1 Planctomycetia bacterium | reverse complement strand
TATATGGTCGCCCGGCCGCGCGATCGGTCCCGTTGCTGGCCAAACGACTGCTGCATGACCTGTTCGACGTCGGGTTGTCGCTGGGACAAAGCGTTCGTTCGCCCGACGAAGCCGCGAAGCTGGCCTTCAAAGACGCCACCATTTTTACGTCCCTGGTCGAGTCAAGATGTTTGGCCGGCGATCAAGAAGTGTTCGGGAAATTCATGCGAAAGTTCAAGCGTGCCGCCAAGCAGCGCTGGCGGAGTACGATTGGAGCGATCGAACGGGCGCGCGATAAAGAACGTAACGAATTCGGCGAGACGGTGTATTTGCTCGAGCCGAACATCAAACGCTCGCCAGGCGGATTACGCGACATTCAACTACTACGGTGGGTCGGCTTTGCGCGATATGGTCAGGCCGAGCCCGAAGCATTGCAGCTCATGGACGTCGTTTCGAAAGAAGACCAACTTGCACTGCGTCGCGCCATGGAGTTTTTATTGCGCACGCGCAACGAATTGCACTTTCATGCCGGCAAATCGCACGACGCTATGGAACGCGCCGAACAAGTCCGCGTCGCCGAAGTGTTTGGCTACAAGGGAACGGATAGTTTGCTGCCGGTCGAACAGTTCATGCGGCAATATTTCAGCCACACCAATCAGATCCGTCAAACGGTCAGCCGGTTTTTAGAAGGCGCTCGACCGTGGACGCGACTGATGAATTTCTTGTCCCCCATTTTCAGTCGTCAGGTCGAAGGAGACTTTCGCGTCGGTCCGACGCGCATCTCGGCGACGAATCGCGGCTTGGAAAAAATTAGCGGAGACTTGGGCCAAATCTTGCGGCTGGCTGATTTATCGAATCATTACAACAAGCGAATCGCGGCCGGTACTTGGAAGGCAGTCCATGAATCGGCGGCAAACCTGCCCAATGAAGTCTCGCCCGCGGCGTCGGAACGATTTTTGTCGCTGTTGTCGCAACCGACGATGCTGGGCGAGTTGTTGCACAATTTGCATGAATTGGGCGTACTCGAAAAAATCATTCCCGATTTTACGCACGCGCGCTGTTTGCTGCAATTCAACGAGTATCACAAATACACGGTCGACGAGCATTGCATTCGCGCCGTCGAACGTGCGACCGAGTTCATTTCCAATACCGGCACTCTGGGCGATGTTTACTGCGGCATCAAGCAAAAACGGACATTGCATTTGGCGCTGCTGATTCACGATCTCGGCAAAGGGTATGTCGAGGATCATAGTGAGGTTGGCGCGCGGATCGCCATCGAAACTTCATATCGTCTCAAATTACCTGTGCGCGAAGCCGAGACAGTTCGGTTTTTGGTCCATAAGCATTTGGTGATGGCGCATTTGGCCTTCCGCCGCGACACTAGCGACGAGCAGGTAATTTTGCGGTTCGCGGTCGATGTCGGTTCGCCCGAGATTCTGAATATGCTGTTCGTGTTGACCTGCGCCGATATCGCGGCCGTCGGACCTGGCGTGTTCAACGATTGGAAGGCCGAAGTACTGACCGATTTGTATCGACGGACCATGCAACACCTGTCGGGCGACTCCCCCTCGGCAGCGACCGATCGCCGCCGGGCTGCGATTCGCACGTTCGTCAAAAACGAGCAATCTTACGATTGGTTTGCCAGACAGATCGAAACTTTGCCCAGCAGTTATTTGCATAGTGCTCCGCCCGAGCGAATCGCCGACGACCTGCGGCATTTGATCTCCGTAAAAAATGGCGAGGTTAAAACCTGGTGTCGGTATCTGCCTGAAACGCACACAGTCGAATACACCGTCGGCACGCGCGAGGATATTACGCCGGGCGTGTTTCATAAGCTGACCGGCGCGCTCTCGAGCCAAGGTTTGCAGATCCTTTCGGCCGATATCAACACGTTGCCGGATGGATTGGTGCTCGATCGTTTTATCGTGCACGATCCGGACTACGCCGACGAGCCGCCGCCCAATCGCGTACAAGATATCGACCGGCGATTGGCGGAATCGTTGACTGCGGATAACCCGCCGGCTTTCCGACGACTGTGGAGCAAAGCATCAGCATCAAATGCCGGTAGTCTACCTGCGCTGCCGACGCGTGTGCGGGTCGACAACAGCACCTCGGATCATTTTACGATTCTCGATGTGTTTGCGTCGGATCGAATGGGGCTATTGCATTTGATCACGCGAGCGCTATTCGAGCTGGGCTTGTCGGTTTCGCTGGCTAAAATCGGCACGCACCTCGATCAGGTAGTCGATGTGTTCTATGTGACCGATCAACAGGGCAAGAAAATCAGCGACGAAGCACGGCTGAATCAAATTCGTGAGTCGTTACTGAAAACCATCGAGGCATTTCAGCGCGAAGCGCAATGAAGCAATTGAGACATAGAATCAGCGAAGTCGCAGAGGCAAAATAATGGGGAAGAGAGAATGGGGAATGAAAAATCCTGAACCGATCGTTGCTCTAGGATCGGACATGGCTTGGATCTATTTTCATTCCCATTTCCCACTCCGATTTCCCCATTTGTGCTCTCGGTGTCCGCTATAACTCGGTGGTACTACTCTTTTATTTCAGCGTCACTTCGCCGGTTTGATCTCCAGCATTTCTTTACGCCACTTGTGCTCGAATTCG
>JAYTAU010000719.1:0-2623 GCA_043737375.1 Planctomycetia bacterium | reverse complement strand
TCGTTCAGCCGCGCCGCCGTGGCCGGTCCGCCATCGCCCGAGTAGCCCGGTTTGCCGATCCCGGCGACATTGGTGATTTGGCTGGTCTTCAGATCGAGACGGCGAATACGATGATTGCCGAACTCGCAAATGTACAATTGCCCATCCGGACCGAGCTCGACGCCAAACGGCTGGCCAAGATTGGTTTCGAGCGCCAGGCCGCCTTCGGCATCATCAGTAGCCATGCCAGTACCGGCAAGGGTCTCGATAATTTCGCCCCCTTGCAATCGGCCGACTCCGGCAACCAAAATTGTCGCTAGTAAAACTAGTTGAGTTGCGCGAGGGTATTTCATGGCGTTCATACTCATGAGATGTCGTGGTTGCCCACTTTACGGCCGCACGGCCAGCGAACTTGATGCTTTGTAGTTTGACTATCGTGGGCAGCAATCGCCGAATGGTATGTTAACGCAAGCCATCGCCGAAACCTACGGTCAGTCATTGGCGCTTCGTCTTTGGACATTACGACCTTCGTCATTGGTAGTCTTCGTATCATGTGGCCCATTTTGCTCACGCTCGCTTTACCAGCGACAGAACCAATCGCGCAAGTCCGCGCCGACGATGTCGTGGTGTTTTATCCGACTTATGCGCGGCAAAGCGAGGATAATCGCAGCTGGCTTGTCGATATACATGGCGTGATTTTCGAACCCGAAACCAACTCGTTGAAACGCGCGGCACTATTGTCGATCTTGCGGCACATCGTCGGCCTCACCGAGGAACAAGCCGAGACCAAAACATTCAAACAGCGAGCGCGTGCTTTCCTCGTCGACAACCAGGCTGATCGCACGATCCACATTCGGCTAGGCGAACAACTGTATGAGGCGGGCACTTCGACTGCCAACGGTCACTTTTTTCACACGCTTTCGGTGCCCGACGAAGATTTGCAAAAGCTGCAGCTTAGTAAACCGAATGGCGCGGGCGAGTTGCGATATACGGCCTGGGTCGGACCGGATGATGTGCGGAGATTCGAAGGCACTGCGCATTTGATCGGCAAGCGCGGGCTGTCGATCATTTCGGATGTTGACGATACGATCAAAATCAGCCAGGTCGGCGACCGCAAACGACTGTTGGCCAATACTTTTTTGCATAATTCGAAGCCGGTTCCCGGCATGGCTGACCAGTACAACCAATGGGCACAGCGCGGAGCGAGCTTTCACTATGTGTCGGCCGGCCCTTGGCAGCTTTACGAGCCGTTGGAAAACTTTCGCGAGACCGAAAAGTTTCCCCCCGGCGCATGGCAGCTCAAGATGTTTCGTCTAAAAGATCGCTCGGCGTTCTCGCTGTTTACTTCGCAAGCGGAATATAAACCCGCGGTCATTCGCAAGATACTAGCTGATTTTCCCGAACGAAGGTTCGTACTGATCGGCGACAGCAGCGAGCAAGACCCGGAAATTTTCGGTGAATTGGCGCGCAAGCACGACAAACAGATCGTGCGAGTGCTGATTCGTCACGTAGCCGCGCAGCCTGCCCATGCGCGATTCGAGAAGGCGTTCGAAAAGTTACCGCGCGATCGTTGGCAGGTTTTCAAGGAAGCGGCGGAACTGAAGGACGCGCTGCCCGAGAAGCTATTCGACCGATAATAAGCAAACTCTAAGATTGAACAGGAGGGAACAGAGGTAACGGAGGAATATCGCGAAACGATCTAGCCGCATGAAGTATTTAAAAAAAATGGCCGCGAATGAACGCGTATGAACGCAAATAAGACATTGATCGATTCGCGTTCATTTGCGTTCATTCGCGGCTATTCTTCAGCCTCACTCCGTTCCCTCTGTTCCCTCCTGTTCAATCCTAGGTGCAAGTTCGGTGTTGATCGGCGAAGTCGTACACGCGCTCGGCTACGTCAAACGCCGCGCGCGGTCGGCCCAGCGCGGCCGCGTTGGCTTTGATTTGCGCCAATCGCGCCGGGTTTCGTAACAGCTCTGTCAGTTTGTAGCTGAGCGTCGCCGTGCTGTTGCTCTTGATCGCCGCGCCATGCTCCAACAAGTAATCGCTGTTGCGACTCTCTTGACCTGGGATGGGATTGACGATGGCTAGCGCCGCGCCGCGGGCCAGAATTTCGGAAGTGGTCAAGCCGCCCGGCTTCGAAACCACGACATCGGCCGCGCACAGCAGTTCATCCATTTGATCGGTGAAGCCGAGTACATGCACGCGATGACGCGGTGGGACTTCGATCCGTTTCAGATTCGCTTGCGATTCGGCATTGCGCCCGGCGACGACCACGATTTGCAGCGATTCTTCGACCGCGAGGATGGTGCGAAAAATTTGCTCGATCGGGCCGACGCCAAAACCCCCCGACAGTTGCAAGACCACCGGGCGATCACCGCTGAGTTTTTGTCGCCGCAGGCACTCGTTGCGGTCTTTGACTTGGCTGAATACCGGATGGATTGGAATGCCCGTCACGGTGGTTGATTCAACCGGCACTCCCCAGCGATGCAGATACACCGCGCCCTCGGTCGTGGCAGTGAAGTAATGTTCGCACGGTTCGTTGGCCCACAGGCGATGGGTTTCGAAGTCGGTGGTGACCGTCAACTGTGGTGTGTTCAGTTCGCCCTGCAGCTTAAGCGCGGCGATAATTTCGGCCGGCAAG
>JAYTAU010000718.1:0-6543 GCA_043737375.1 Planctomycetia bacterium | reverse complement strand
GATAGCATTTCCTTCAAGCACAGCAGCGACACAGTATGGTCGCAACAACATGTGACTGCACGTGAATGCAGCTACTATATAGTGTGCGTTAGCCCTGGGGCCGACATGTCCCCAGTTCGCAAAGGGTTGGATCAACGACGAGCTGGAATTTTGCAGCAACACATGATTTAAATTGATATAGGACTGCGCGTCGACATCGGTCGTGGTGAAGCCGGCCTTGTAAGCCATAGCTCGAACCGTGGTCGTGGTGCTGATCGCGATCGGACCGGTATACAACGTTCCAAAAGTCGCGGTCGGCACCGAACCATCGGTCGTGTATCGAATTTCGGCACCCGGCGTAGCACTGCTGATAATGACCGTAAACGGAGTCTCGAAAAAACCGCGGTCCACGCTAAATTGCGTATCGGCCACGAAACCCAGTGTTCCCGGCACATTGGCCGCGCCGGGAGTCGGCGTCAGATAGTACTGGTCTTGATCGATGTTCGCCTGAATGGCTTCGAGTTCAGGCAGTAGCAAAAAATCCGCGTCGTTTACGGCATTGTTCAACCCGTGAATCGCCAGAACGTTGCCGCTCGGTTGCAAACCTAACGCATTGATGAACGATGAAATGTCGATGATCTCGAATGTCGAGTCTTCCTCGCGCGAGGTCGTCGCAACCGCACTGAACGCCGGCTGGGTGCCTGCCGTGCCGGGCGCATTTCGCCGCGCGACTTCTACCCCGTTGATATAGGCGACGAAACCGTCGTCGTATTTCATCTTTAGGTTCAAACCCGACAAAGCTACGGGTTGTCCCTCATCGACTTCGATATCGAACGGTATCCGGGTAAAAATCCCCAGATTAACGTTGTACATCACACTTTCGACATTGGTGCTAATCACCGATTGGTAACCGGTTTGTCGTTCGTAACCCACACCGGTCTTGGCTTGCGTGGTTGTCGAACCAAAATTACCCAGTCCGGCATTCGCAGTTCCTTTACTCTGACCGGCAACGACGCCCCAATCGGCGTTGGTATGGTTGTCGACACTTCCTGTACGTTGCAGCGAACTGGTGGCAATGTTGGGAGCCGTTTCTCCCGAGCCCGACCAAGCGGAAGCAAATTGTGCGGGCGTGAAATTCTTACCATTGACCGAGACGGTCAGCGTCGGCAGACTGCCGTGCCCCCAAGTCACGAAACCGACGATATTGCCGACGGCATCCGAAATCAGCACCCACCCCTGATCGAAGTTCGTTGAGCCGCCGTTTATCGCCCAGGTAATACCGGTGCCGAAATAATTATCCGCCGTGTTTTCGGTTCGATACAAAACCTGGTTCGACGCCAGGGAAGCAGGCAGGGTATAAACGGTCGTTTTAGCCGTATTGACATTCGTGCTATCGCTGATTGCAGCGAACCATCCGCTGGTATCCAGCGGTTGGTTGGCAACGTTTTGAATTTCGAAATACGAAGTCGTCGCTGTGCTATTCGCCCCCACGCCGACCTCGGTCACCAGCAGTTTGCGGTTGGGAACCGGAGCCGTGGCAATCCAACTCGCGTCGTTGAAAGTTTTTGTCGTCCACTCGACGGCAGGCGGTACGCTGGGCACGTGATACTTGACGGCTGCACCGGTAACGATCAGCGCATCGGTGCTTTGCTGACGAATGGTCCCGTAGGAAATGTTGTCGAGCTGTTCGGGATATCCCGGCGCATACGCATGCTCGACCGTCGAGCCGCCGGGTCGAACCAGCGCCAAATACTCACCATCTTGTTCCAGTCCAAAGTTAGTGTGCAACGGCGAACCAGCTGCCACTCGATCGAGCCCCGTCGCAAAAATCGTGACAAATCCGCCGATCGCGATCGGAGTATTGGGGAACGTCCATTTGTCGAGATCGATGTTGTCGTCGGTTAGATGGTAGCCGACTAAATTCCCCGCGGCGTCACCCACGTTCTGAATTTCTATCCAGTCGGAATAATTCAGATCCTCGTCCTGCAGTCCGGCCGTGTTCGAGGCCATGAACTCGCTAATGACAAACTGCGCAGCAAACGGTAACCGCTGTTCAAGCGTTTCGAATCCGAGCAGCAGCGAATCCCGGCCGTCGATGTTGCGGGTAGTAAATCCGCGAAGTCGCGAACGTCGGATTTTGTCTTGTTGTCGAGGTCGACGTGAATTCAAGCGTGCGGTCAATCGACGAAGCATCGGCGAGCCTTTCCGTTTCGTTCCGTGAGCGACGGTTTTCTACCGTCCGGTTTCCCTTGTCGGCAACTACCTTGGGAAGCGCAGCGACGACCGCCCTATCGATCCATGAAGCACCAAAAACGCGCCAGGTCAGTAGACAACTTGGCCGCAGCGTCGCCATTCCCCTAACATCAGATTCCCAGATTCTTACATATTTGACAAGTTTTTTTGCAAAAATTTCGATGTTAATCTTGCAAGCTGGGTGCCAGCCGGGGTCGCTGCTCCTCGAAATGAGCGAAATTCGGTGTCTCGACACGCTCGAGCGCAGGCAATTGCGGATGACCCACAATCGCCGAAGACCTGACTATTAACGCCTCGACACCTGGCAGGCGTTTGACGAATTTCAATCCACTGTCGGGCCCCAACACCGCCACGACTTTGGTCAAACTGTCGGCCGTCATGCAATCGGGCCCGATAACGGTCACGGCGCAGCGGTCGGTTAGCCCTATACCGGTTCTAGGATCGAGAATATGCGAGTAGCGCACGCCATCGAACTCGATGTGTTGAAACGCATCGCCCGAGGTTGTGACGGCCGCGTTCGCTAATAACAAATAGCGGCTCGGCGGCCCCTCGGGCGTGTCGGGGTCGATGCCGATTCGCCAACCGCGGCTGCCGGGCGGGGCATCGCTGACCACCACATCGCCACTGGCATCGACCATAGCCGACGCGATTCCATGCTTTATAAGAACCTTGAGGGCTTCATCGGCGGCGTAGCCCATCCCGATTCCGCCGACATCAAGTCGCATGTTCGGCTTGAGCAGCCGCACCGTTCGGGCCTTCACGTCGAGTTCGACGAACTGGTAACCGACCGTTTTACGGGCTTCAGCCAATTTCTCGGGTGATGGTAGTGCCTGCTGTCGCCTGGCGCGTCGCCATTGCTTGACCAACGGACCCACGGTGATGTCGAACGCGCCGCCGGATTGCTTGGCTAAGGCTTGCGATCGTTCGAGTACGTTCCAGAGATCGTCGCTGACCTTCTGACCCGTCGCATGTGGCGATGATTGGCCAAGCCGGCTCAACTCACTCTCAAGATCGTAGTCACTCAGGATGTCATTGAGTTGCGAAACACGCTTGAAAGCTGATTCAACGGCGAGGTTTGCGACCGATTTTTCTTCGGCGTATACTATGATCTTCCATGGTACGCCCATTTGCGGCTGGGTGAATTCGAAACGCGACAGCAAAGGCTTAACCGTGTCGACCGCAGGCGATTCAGCGGCCGGCGAGAGAGACGCAACGATCGCAACGACTATGAAAGTTGTCAGCGATACCGCAACTCTGACAGCTCTTTTCCCGGGCAATGGTTTGGCCGCGAAAGGATACGAATGGACGCGAATAGGAAGCAGCATTTGTAGCCGTCGAATTTTGCAGGCCGGCGCTAGAACAACTTCACTCCATCATACTTACTCAATTAGACTATTCGTACGACATTTTCGTGATCGTGAATTCAACTACCTTCATTCGCGTTCATTCGTATCCATTCTCGGCAATAACATTTGAAATATAGCCGAGACGGAGACTTACTCGGCGTTCTTACACTCTCACCGGCTCCTTAGATCAACCCCGTCAAGCCTATGACAAGCCTAGTTCAACGTGTGCCGCCGCGGCAAACAATTCTTCGTACGCTTTTCATTCATCGCAGCGTATGTCTGCTGCTGATCTTCATTGGCGGCCAAGTGTTAGTCTCGCATGCTGCCGATCCATCGCCGACCGCAACCGCAATTGACCCGCTGCGGCTGCCCGACGCCGTGGCCAAGACCGCGGCCGAAATGAAGCCGTACAGCGACTTGATTTACAACACCGATATCCGGTTCGACATGCTGCCGATTCCTGGCGGTAAGTTTACGATCGGCAGTCCCAAAACTGAAACCGGCCGCAAAGACGATGAAGGCCCGCAACAGGAAGTGACGATCTCGCCGTTTTGGATGGGCAAGCAGGAAGTCGGCTGGGAGGAGTACGAGATTTTTATGTTCGCGCTGGACTGTCAGCGGCGCGCTGTCAATAAAATCACTCCTACCCCGCAAGACACCGCAGCCGACGCCGTGATCCGTCCGACAAAGCCCTACACCGACATGACGTTCGGCATGGGTAAAAACGGTTACCCGGCCATCAGCATGACGCATTATGCCGCGCGAATGTACTGCCGCTGGCTGAGTACAAAAACAGGCCGTTACTACCGCTTACCGACCGAGGCCGAATGGGAGTATGCCTGCCGAGCCGGTACGACCACGGCCTACTCGTTTGGCAATGATGCGGAAAAAATTGACGAGTATGCCGTCTACTACAAAGATGGCGCCACCGAAAAGTACGCCAAGCGCGGCACTAAAAAACCCAATCCCTGGGGCCTGTTCGACATGCATGGCAACGTCAACGAATGGTGCTTGGACGAATACGTTGCCGATCGTTATGGCAAGCTGAACGGTCAAGACGCGATCAACCCGCTCGTGGTGCCGACCAAGCTATACCCCAATGTGGCTCGCGGCGGAGCCTGGGATGACAATGCTGACGCACTGCGCAGTGCGGCGCAGCGCGCTTCGCACAAAGATTGGAAGCAGCAAGACCCGCAGATTCCGCAAAGCGTCTGGTACCACACGGATGCGCAGTTTTCGGGCTTTCGCATCGTACGTCCGCTGGTCGAACCGAGCGAAGCAGAAAAGAAAAAGATCTGGGACGCCGGTCTGGATGTCGCCGGCGACGGCGGGCGCGTGGTCTATCCGTGTAAGGATTAGCTGTCACAAATTCTTGCGTGTGCCGTAAGATTATCCTTAATGACGAACCTCCGGTTCGTCTCAATGGGACAGACGGACTGGAAGTCCGTAATATGAAATGAAGTACTTTTTACGCGATTTGTCGAACAAACTTTCTCGTAAAAATATTGCTTCGCCGCCGATAGTCGTCTATCGTAAGGGCAGGGGTCGGCATTCTGCGCCGAGGGCTGATTTTGTGCGGGGCAAGCATTCGCTTCACACCATCCATTTTTTGCCTGGAGAATCCAATCGTGAACCAAGACCATGTTCCTGCCGCCGGTCAACCGTCGCGGCGCGCTTTTCTCAAAAGTTCGTCGCTGATCGTTGCCGGCGGTTCGCTGGCCGGTAGCCTGGGCATTGCTCGCACGGCCCATGCGGCCGGAGACGACCAAATCAAAATCGCCCTGATCGGTTGCGGAGGTCGTGGAAGTGGAGCGGCTCGCGAGGCACTGCAAACCAAAGGGAATGTCAAGTTGGTCGCCATGGCCGACGCGTTCAAGGACCGTTTGGACAGGAGCTTGGGAGAACTGCGGAAAATCGGCGAAATCAAAGACAAGATCGACGTGCCGGCCGACCGACAATTCGTCGGTTTCGACGCTTTCCAGAAGGCAATCGATTGCGGTGTCGACATGGTGGTTCTCGCCACGCCGCCCGGTTTTCGCCCCATGCAATTCGAAGCTGCGGTCAAAGCGGGCAAGCATGTGTTCATGGAAAAGCCGGTCGCTACCGATGCTGCCGGTGTGCGCACCGTGTTAGCTGCCGCCGAAGAAGCCAAGAAAAAGAACCTGGGCGTGGGCGTAGGTCTGCAACGTCGTCATCAAAAAGGTTACATCGAAACCATCAAGCGGCTGCAAGACGGTGCGATCGGTGACATCATGACCGCGCGCGTCTACTGGAACGGTACCACCCCTTGGGTTATCAAACGCGAAGCCGGCCAGACTGAAATGGAATACCAGATGCGCAACTGGTATTACTTCACTTGGATTTGCGGCGATCACATCGTCGAACAGCACATCCACAACATGGACGTCATCAATTGGCTCAAGAACGGCTACCCGGTCAAAGCCAACGGCATGGGCGGTTGCGAAGTCCGTAAAGGCAAGGATTACGGCGAAACGTTCGATCACCATTTCATCGAATTCGAATACGCCGACGGCAGCCGCATGTTCAGCCAATGCCGCCATATTCCGGGTTGCTTCAACAGCGTCTCGGAACATGTGCATGGCAGCAAGGGAACTTGCAATATCGGCGGTTACAACATCGACTCGAAGGAAAATGGTAAATGGCGCCATCAGGGCAAGGGCGACGGAAACCCTTATCAAGTCGAACACGACGATCTGTTCGCCAGCATTCGCGCCGGCAGCCCGATCAACGAGGGCGAACAAGGTGCCAAGAGTACCATGACTGCGATCATGGGCCGCATGTGTACTTACTCGGGCGTTGAATTGACCTGGGATCAGGCGATCAACTCCCAAGTCGCACTGATGCCGAAAGAACTCTCGTTCCAAGCGACTCCGCGCTCGTTGCCCGATGAAAACGGTTTGTACAAGCTGGCGGTGCCGGGCGTGACGAAAGTGATCTAACCTCT
>JAYTAU010000717.1:0-6553 GCA_043737375.1 Planctomycetia bacterium | reverse complement strand
ATTAGTTGGCTAACTTTAAGCCACTTTACGATGGCCGGCCGCATAAAGTCCGACCCACACCACGATTAGGCCGCCGATGATCGACATGATCCAGCCCGAACCTTGGAAAGGACCGGCATCTTGTCCGCCTGGAAAAGCCCAACTGATGAAGCCGCCCACCAAGGAACCAATAATGCCCAGGATCATCGTCGCCATCAAACTCATTGGCTGACGACCTGGGTACAGCATCCGCGCGACCGCACCGATAACCAAGCCAAACACTGCCCAACTGATAATGTTCCAGATCATGTCCATGTTCGTGTCTCCCAAAAAATAGAACTGTGAGTTGTAATGCGAACTGATGCGTTCGTTATGCAACTGCCGTGCCATGACTTATTGAGGGTCACTTTTTTGATCCCTCACTGATTGAGAAGCCGACCGGGGAGACGGCGTCACAATCGCACGCAGATTTTCTTTTTTTGAGCTTTTACGAACTCTGGCAGCAAATACCGTTTGGCTAACGAGGATCAACCCGACCGCCAACCGACCACTTTACCTCGAACGCGAAAACTAATCGGGTCCGATTACTTGGCTAGGTCCGCCGGCTTAACACCCTTGTTGAACCCGTTGTTGGCAAATTTGTTCGGTTTATATTCCCCGACGAGATCGACCTTGGTCTTGGGAGGGATTTTGTCCTCCAATCCCACGGCCCAATAACAGCCGTTCACGAACATCCGCCGCGAACCTTCTGCCGTAAAATCTTGCGACGCTCCCATCGTCGTCGTGAACACGCGGGCCGTTTTGCCGCTATCGGTCGCAAATGTCTTGGTCCATGCGATGGGCATCATCGGATCGTTTTTAATGCCGGCCAGGGGTTTGTCGTCGAAGTTCATGCCTTCCAGCACTTGGCCCATGACCAGCGGCTTGCTGTCGCCGGGCAGCGGATTGGCGACCGTGTAAACATCGCTGGTGCCCCAGATGTCGCCGTCTTGGAGGCCGCGCAAAATCGGATGGTCCTTCGCCCCATCGACCAAGATCCCGCGCGTGCTTTGCTTGCCATGCGCGCCATGATGCGCAACCCAAGTTTCGCCCAGCACCTGTTTGCCAAATCCGCCGCTCCACGATTTATTGTTGTGGCTGTACTTGGAGTACTTTTTACCGTCAGCGATATTGAACGCGTGGGTCGCGGTACGCAGACCGATGATCGGTTTGCCTGATTGAACGTACTGGTCGATCCATTGCATCTGATCGTCGGGCAGATCGCGGTATCGCAACGCGAGGACCATCAGATCGGCCGACTTTAGCGCTTCAAGTCCCGGCACATTGTCCTTCTGATTGGGATTGATCGTGCCGTCTTTCGGATCGACGGCGAACAGCACGGTGCATTTGAACCCATGCTGCTTGGACAATATTTTGGCGAGTTGCGGCAGCGCTTCCTCGGAACGGTATTCTTCGTCGCCGCTGATCAAGACAACATGCTTACCTTGGCCGGGTCCTTCACCAGCTGAGAAAGTCGCCCAAGGATTCGTAGTCGATCCTGCAGCGTCGGCACCTTCGGCTGCCCTGGCCCGTTGAGTTAAGGCAAAATTAGCGAATAACGAACCAAGCATTATGAGTGCGGCGGTAAATATCAAACATCGTCGTTTCATGGAGCAACCTTTCGCAGGCGTGTGATAATGCCGAAACCCTTCATCGACGATTCTAATCGCTCGCCATAGCGGATTGAAGAGATATTGATCGAACGGTATTACGGCTGCGGGGAAGGGCGAATCTCGTACTATAATGCCACAAGATGCAAAAAACGCCCGCGCCGCTCAATACCGAGCAACGCGGGCGTGGACTAGCGTTCTATTATGAAAGGCAGCGTTCGTGCAGCCGAGTAACATTACTTCTTGGCAGCGGCATGCGAATCTCGCAGATCGCGAATTCGATCGTGTGCTGATTTAACGTGAGCGTATTGCCGATGCAGCACGTCGTTGATGGCGCTGCCCGAAGTACTCTTGATGGCATCTTCGTACATGTGCTTAATGTGGTCTTCGCCGCGTTCGGCTTCCGCCAGCACGGCATGAACGCCACCGCCGGTAAACGCGGCTTTGACGTCGATCCAAGCACGATGCACTGCTGCGGCCATCGAGCCCTTTTCGGCCGGCTGTTCGCCGTTGGCACCCAACAGGCCTTTTAGTTCGGCGGCCTGGGCAGATCGCTCGGATGAGTAGGAGCGAAAAAGCTGAGCAAGCTGTTCATCATCGATCTTTTCGGCCGCTTCCAAAAATCCGTTGTACGAGTCAATGTTGACTTGGACCAAGTCTTGGACTTCGGCAAGGGTTTCTTTATTCAACGATAGTTTTGTTTCGATAGCCATGTTCCAGGTCCTTATTTAGTAAGGGAATTCTGCCATAGTCTTGGTTTCTTACCAATAAAGCAAAGTTCATGCCAAGATTCCGTACTGCCCAATTCGCGGCACAACACTTGATATCCCTCCGTTTCGAATCTAGACGCGTTACTTTGCAACTTTCGTTACTCGGCGAACTCGCCTACCTGGCTCGCCGATAAATCGCTTGCCGAACGGCCCGCGACCAAGCTGGATGCAATGCGTTCTTCGTGGCACTTCCGTTGCAAGTTGTTACACTGTCCGCAGCAAAATTGCCAGGAACTAAAACCAAATAATCGAAGGAACTTTGTAAGATGCCCTCGCAGGACGCTTCAGCGGCAACGACCAAGCCAACTCCAATCGAAAGTGCCGGCGATCAAAACAGCCGACTTGAATCCGAAGGCTCGTCCGACACACACGTGACAACTCCGACTGCTGGACCGGGACCAGCGGGCGAAGTCCTCATTGCCGGCGATCCGTCGCAGCAGTGGTACAAGACGGCTGTCATCTACCAGTTACATGTGCGCGCGTTCTTCGACAGCAAAGACGATGGCATCGGCGATTTCGCCGGGCTCACTCAAAAGCTCGATTACTTACAGGACTTGGGCGTCACGGCGATCTGGTTGTTGCCGTTCTATCCGTCGCCGCTAAAAGACGACGGTTACGATATTGCCAATTACACCGATGTGAACCCATCGTACGGGACGCTCAAAGATTTCAAAGTATTTCTACGCGAGGCTCATCGCCGCGGCCTGAAAGTGATTACCGAATTGGTACTCAATCACACCTCGGACCAGCACCCTTGGTTCCAGCGTGCGCGTCGTGCAAAACCCGGCACCTGGCAACGCGACTTCTACGTTTGGAGCAAAGCACCCGATAAATACCTCGACGCCCGAATTATCTTCAAAGACTTCGAAGCGTCGAATTGGACTTTGGACCCTGTAGCGGGCGCTTACTACTGGCATCGTTTTTACTCGCATCAGCCCGATCTAAACTTCGAAAATCCCAAAGTCAAAGAAGCATTGTTTCAATGCGTCGACTACTGGCTCGACTTGGGTGTCGACGGGCTGCGTTTGGATGCAGTGCCGTACTTGCATGAACGCGAGGGCACGAATTGCGAAAACCTGCCGGAAACGCATCAGGTTTTAAAAGAGCTGCGTAAGCACGTTGACGACAACTACAGCGAACGCATGCTATTGGCCGAGGCGAATCAATGGCCCGAAGATGCCGTGGCCTATTTCGGCGACGGGGACGAATGTCATGCGGCGTTTCATTTTCCGGTGATGCCGCGGTTGTTCATGGCGGTGCAGATGGAAGACCGCTATCCGATCGTCGACATTTTGCAGCAAACGCCGGCCATTCCGCACAGCGCGCAGTGGTTTACGTTCCTAAGAAACCATGACGAACTGACGCTCGAGATGGTGACTGACGAGGAGCGCGACTACATGTATCGCATGTATGCCGTCGACCGTCAGGCCCGCATCAACCTGGGCATTCGCCGTCGCCTGGCACCGTTATTAGGCAACAATCGCCGCAAGATCGAGTTGCTCAATGCGCTGTTGTTTTCACTACCCGGTACGCCGGTGATTTATTACGGCGACGAAATCGGCATGGGCGACAACATTTATCTGGGCGACCGCAATGGCGTTCGCACTCCCATGCAGTGGAGCGCGGATCGCAATGGCGGTTTTTCGCGCGCCAATCCGCAAAAGCTTTATCTGCCGTTGGTCGTCGACCCCGAATATCTATTCGAGACCGTCAATGTCGAAACACAACGCAACAACCCGCAATCGCTGTGGTGGTGGATGAAGCGGTTGATCGCGCTAAGGCAGCGTTACCCGGCGTTTGGTCGCGGCGACCTGGAGATGTTGCATCCCGAGAATCCGAAGGTGCTGTCGTTTTTGCGTCGCGACGGTGACGACACGGTGTTGGTCGTGGCCAACATGTCACGATTTTCGCAGTATGTCGAATTGGATCTATCGGCCTACGACGGGGTGCGCCCTGTCGAAATGTTCGGCCAGAACAAGTTTCCGGCAATCAGCAAACACCCTTACGTGTTGACGCTGGGACCGCATGCATTTTACTGGTTTTCATTGCCGAAAGCCGAGCCGATCGGTTCGACCGGAACTAAGGCCGCGCAGCCCGGCGTGGTCCATGTGCGAGAAAACTGGGACGAAGTATTTCGCGGCGCTGCGCGGACCGCGCTTGAAGCGCAGTTTAGCCGCTGGCTTTCGTCGCGGCGTTGGTTTGCCGGCAAGGCCCGCACGATTCAGCAATTGCGGCTCACCGACGCCGTGACGATCGGTCGCGCGGTCAAACAACCGCGCCATGCGATGGCGGTGCTGCGCGTCGATTACACGCAGGGCGAAGGAGAGAGCTACAGCATTCCCTTGGCATTTGCCTCTAGCGAGGAAGCCGAACGGATCGCTGCCGATCATGCCGATTGGGTGATTGCCCGGGTTCATCTTCGCCATTCGAAAACCTACGGCCTGTTATTCGACGCGCTGCAAGATCAACGTTTCGTGACCGATGTGTTCGATACGATTGTCGAGCGACGTCAAAATCGCAATGCCAACGGCGAGTCGACCGGCTGGAATACCAAGGCCGTTCAAACGCTGAAAGGAATCGGTCGCGAACAACTCGTTCCCAACTTTCTCGGCAGCGATCAGAGCAATTCGTCGGTGGCCTTCGGCGAGCGGGCCATCGTCAAGATTTTCCGCCGTCTCGAAGTCGGGATCAACCCCGAACTCGAAATCGGTCGCCAACTGACCGACACCGGTAACTTCGAAAACACTCCCAAACTGCTCGGGGCGATCGAATATCTTCGCGAAGCGGGCGAAGAGCCGATGACTCTCGCCGTCATGCACGAATATTTGCCCAACTCGATCAGTGCCTGGAAGCACGCGCTCGATGCCTTGGGACGCTTTCTGGAAAACTGTTTGGCCACGCGGAATGAAAACCCGTTGCCGGCCTTACCAAGGCAAACCCTGTTGCAACTCGCGCTTTCGCAGGTGACCGTGCCCACGGCGGAAATGTTAGGGGGTTACACGCAGGCCGCGGCATTATTGGGTCAGCGGACGGCGGAAATGCATCTTGCGTTATCCAAAAGCAAGGACGACCCGGCCTTTAGGCCCGAACCGTTTACGCAACTTTATCAACGCGCGCTTTATCAGACGGTGCGCAAAGAAGTTATGCAATCGTTGGCGATGCTCAAGCAACAATTACCACACTTGCCAGTCGCTAGTCAAACATTGGCACACGACATCCTTAATCATCAAAAACATCTGATCGACTCGCTGAAAAGAATCGCCGGTCACAAAATGTCGGCCCAACGGACGCGCGCGCATGGCGATTATCACTTGGGGCAAGTGCTGCATACCGGGAAAGATTTTGTGATTTTAGATTTCGAAGGTGAGCCGGCACGATCGCTTTCGGAGCGCCGCAATAAACGCTCGCCGCTGCAAGATTTGGCAGGCATGATCCGCTCGTTTCAATACGCCGGACATTACGGGCTGACCAAAGTCGGTCGCGGCGGACTGGGCACGCCCGAAGAAGCACCGTTTTTGGCCCAAGCTGCCCGGCTTTGGGCGACGTGGAGCAGCGTGGCGTTCCTTCGTTCGTACTTCGATCATGCCGAGCATGCGGAATATCTGCCGAGTGCGGCGACCGACAAAGAGACATTGCTCAATCATTATTTGATCGAGAAGGCGGTGTATGAATTGCGATATGAGTTGAACAATCGACCCGATTGGGTCGATGTCCCGATGCATGGCATTTTGGAATTGGCGAGTGGTGCGCGGGAGGAAGGGTAAGGAGTTCGAAGACTCTGAGAGTGTGTCACACCGCGTAAGCTCTGGCAGAGCCGGCGGCACACAACTATTTGTCAATTCTTTCGCGTATTAATAATGCCACCGGGAAGCGTCGCAATAGTTCCGCCACGGGTTGCCAACCGCCGTCGAATGTCTCATCCGTGAATTGATGCTTCCAACGTCCCTCGGGCAATTTGACGGCAGTGTCGTCCCAAGCGTTTTTCAATCGCATATTGAATCGTGGAATCAACGTGATCGCTCCTTCCCCGCGCAGAAACGCAAACGCATGATCCGACTTCGAACCTTTGATTTCGAGCGCTCGATAGTCGGCGTGTCCTGCCAACCATTCGGGATGTTCTTGCCGCGCTCGAAGCGATCGCCAGGTGACCCACAG